>JABGQU010000007.1 GCA_018648605.1 Anaerolineae bacterium
CTTCTTAGCATAACCGACAAAGCAGAATTTGACTTAGATAAAATTACATACCCAGAGATGACGCTCGCTGGAGGTGGAGTTATGTATACAACACCAAATAACTTTATCGATAAAGGAACGGAGCACTTTGACCGCGAGGTAACATTTGCTTACACTACCCATACAACAGAAGATGGTAAAAAACTAGAATATATTGTTATGCCCGTTTTCTTTAGAGACGAAAATACTGGAGAGATATACCCTGTAATAACAATACATGCTCTTTATAATCCAAATGTGAACCTTGAACCAGTTGATGCACAAAGACATATCGACATATGGCAAGAAAAGATGAATATTACCTTTATAAAAAAGGGAGTAACTGTCCCGTTTTCTGAATTTGAAGATCCAATTGTTGCAAGAACATTCCAAAATCATCCTGATATGAGAGAAAGATTTGAGAAATTTAGAGATGGTGATGCTAGCGCTCTTAGCGATCTTGAAGATCCAATCGTCTTACTTTCTGAAATAGGAGAAGCATCTGGAGGGGCCTGGCTCCAATCAAAACCAAACCCTATCCTTGAAAATATACAAGAGACTAATTATGTGTTTTACAGCAAGAATTACAACCGCAAAATATGAAAAACAAGACCATGAAAACAACCATCCTCCCCACATCCGACTCAAATGCAATATCCACGGCACTAGAATTTCTTCGCGCAGGTGAACTTGTCTCTTTTCCAACTGATACAGTTTATGGCGTGGGCACATTTGCCTTCAACGCCGAGGGCGCAACAAAAATTTACGCAGCAAAGCAACGCCCCCCAGACAAAGCCCTGCCCATTTTGCTTGGGGGTCTGAGTCAAATTCCGCTTGTGGCAGTGGATTTGCCTGAGAGTGCGCTGAAACTGGCTGAGCATTTTCTGCCCGGTGCGCTGACTTTGGTTGTGCCGAAACACCCTGATATTCCCGAAGAAGTTTCTTCGCTGGAGACGGTCGGTATCCGCATCCCCGACCATGCTTTTACGCGGGCTTTACTAAATGCCGCCGGTCCGATGGCGGTGACCTCGGCAAATATCTCGGGGCAGGATTCGCCGGTCGATGCCGGGGGTGTGTATATGCAATTAAACGGAAGCCTGCCCCTCATTCTGGATGGAGGCCGTACCGCAGGGATTCTTTCATCCACAGTGATTGACTGCACACAAGAAGAGATCGTCATCCTGCGTGAGGGTCCAATTGGTCTGAAAGAAATTCAGGCTGTCTTGAAAAATTAAAATTCTCTTATCTATTGTTTATCTTAAGTTAAGTTCTTTTTTTGAAATCCCCGTATACTTTAGGAGCATTCTCCTCAATACCAACCGCGCTGGAGCTGGGCCGCTCCAAAGCGCGGTTTTGGTTTAAGGGAGAATTTATGGTTTTAGTCTGCGGACAGCCAACATTGTGAGGTCGTCTGCGGGAGGCATAGTAGACATAAATTTATCTAAATTCGCTTCAATTTCATCCAGGCTTTCTTCAATAGCAGCATGTTCTACCATCAGGGCAGTTTTCAGGCGTTCTTCACCAAAAAGGTCACCGTCGGGGGAAAACATTTCGGTGATGCCATCTGTATATAGCAAGAGTGTATCTTCGACATCCAATTGGATTGTTTCCTCTTCAAACTCAGTGCCTTCTAAAACACCTAGTGCCATCCCCGTACGTGTTAGGCGTATTATCTGCCCGGCTTTCTTTTGCAACCAGAAGGGTGGATTATGCCCTGCATTGGCGAAGGTAAATTCGCCCGTCTCAAGAGAGAGTACGCCATATACGGCTGTAACAAACATGCCCTGGTGTGTATCAGGGATCAAGAGATCGTTTACTCGACGCAATGCTTCAGCCGGGGATGTTGTTTCTTTGATCGCAGCGCGAACCAGCGTGCGTGTGAGCGCCATAAAAAGAGCAGCCGGAATGCCTTTGTCTGCCACGTCGGCTATGAAAAGTCCTAATCTCTTCCCGGGTAATTCGAATGCATCATAGAAATCACCACCCACCTGACGGGCGGTTTTCCAGCGACCAGCCAGCTCCCAGCCAGAGGGTTCAGGAAGCATATCGGGAATAAAGGTCTTTTGAATCTCGCGTGCGACTTGCACTTCATGTTCCAGACGCTCACGTGCAACCATTTCTTCTTGCAACCGATCATTTTGGATCGAGAGAGCTGCTTGTTGGGCAATGCCTGTGATGATTTCCAGTCGACGTGAGCGAAAACGGCGTCCACCGGGGGCTTCTTCAGCAAGTAAAACACCAAAGAGATCATCTTTAGTTTTTAAAGGAACAGCGAGCAAGAGATCATCCGCACTATCAAGAAACTCATAAAAACCATCATCCCAGGGAGGAGAAATATCCAACCAGGAAGTCCGCACATTTCCGGTGCTAAAACGCCTTAATAGCATCGTATTTGCCTCGCGAACACCATCCAAAAGAGGAAATTCACCTGTTGAATATATGTCCTGCCAAACCAAGAATTTATCTTCGCTAGAAAGACCATACTCTTGAGAAGAAAAATATTGCTTTGTGGCTTCATCCCAAAGGTAGATCGCGCAACGCTCAACCCCAACAAGGATGGGCATTATACGAATAATCGCATCCAGAATTTTATCCAAATTTCCCTTGCTTACAACAGCCTGTGCGACCTGCAACAAAGCCGTCGAGGCATAAGCCTCCTCTTGAGCAGAATCATAGAGGCGCGCGTTTTCAATTGCAACAGCAGCATAACTAGCAAAAGTAGAGGTGATTGCCCGCGCTTCATGGCCATAACGCCCCGGTGTATGATGAGAAAGCGTTAGGACGCCAGTCGGCTGTGCTCCAATATGAAGCGGCGCAGCAATAGACGAGTAATTTCTTTCAAAGCCCGCCGCCAACCCAATTGAGCCTAGCGCATCTTCTGGTTTACGAATAACGGGTTCTTCAGACAGCAACACTTTCGCTAAAGAAATCGAAGCATCTGCTGAAGAGCGACGCGCATTTATTAATGCGGATTCTTCAAGGCCATGAACAGCAGCCAAATATAACTCCCCTTCATCTCCCAGCAACCAGAGGGCAGAAATTTCGCTAGGCAGGGAACGTTCCAACTCGGTCAACACAGCATCTAGAACCTGCTCAACACCAACATTATCAGAAAGCAAACCTGCAACTTCTCGCAAACTATCAGCGACCTGTCTTCGCCAGCGCTCTGAACGGTAAAGATCAGCATTATGAATAGCTACTGCAATATTATCGCCCAGCGCTTCAAAAAGGATGAGATCGTCGTTGCTAAAGGCATCAACCCGATCACTCTGCACATCCAATATGCCCTTGATCGCATTATTAAAGATAAGGGGAACGACAAGCTCTGCCTTCGTATTTTCAGGAGGTAATGACGATGGCCGATAGCGCGGTTCGTCTGAAACATCATTCGCCAGAACAGACTCTTTGTTCCGTGCAACCCAGGGGATTAAACCTTCAGGATTATCCAGGTCTAAGCCATAGCCTTGCAACGCTTCCTTATGTTTGCCACTGCCAGCTTCATAACTGATCCTGCGTCGATTGCGATGTACAGTAAAAAGATGTACGTGAGGAAAACCAAAACGCTCTGTGATCAATGAGGCCACATCGCTCATCAATTTACCTAAATTTAAAGTAGACGTCGCCTTTTTATTCACTTCGGCAATAACATTCAATTGCTCGGCGCGGCGTCGCAAAATATCATATAAACGTGCACCTTCAATGGCGACGGCAATATTATCAGCGAGTGCTCGCAAAACTAATAAATCATTCGGGTGGAAAGCATTTAAAAGATCGCTTTGCACATTTAAAACGCCCAGAATACGATCTTCTATCTTCAATGGGAGAACGACTTCAGATTTTGTTTCCGGTAGCCCAGACAAGAATCTATAACGTGGTTCCGCTGCAACATCAGAAGACAGAATCTCTTCCCCACGCTGCGCTGCATAGCCGATCAAGCCTTGCCCAAATTCGATCTCTAACGTAGGTGAACTTTTTTTAGGCTCCTTTGCGGGTGTTTTAGCGCCTGAGCGAAAACGTAAGATTCTTTCACCTGTATTAACCGTAAAAATCGCTACATAATAATAGTTAAATGTCTCCTGAATCAGTTTGGTTACACGCTCCGCTAATTCATCTACATTCATTACGTTAGCGATTTGCGTACTTACCTGACTCACCAAATTCAACTGCCCTATGCGCCAATGTTCTACAGCAACACGGTGTGCTGTAACCAATGTCAAGGCGGCGATGCTGGCAATGCCTTCAAGCGCATCTAGTTCACCCTGCACAAAAGATGCCCCATTCTCTCGGCTAACTTGCAACGCGCCCATCATAAAACCATGATCTTTTAAAGAGATGGCTACAGCTTCCATCTCCTTTTCGCTAGATTGCACTACCCCACTTCTTTTTAAAGCCTGTTGCATCATCGCTGTGGGCGGAGAAACCGGAAAGATCGGTTCATCTTCCCAATCTGGCAAACGAAAGAGACTCTCATCAAGCCAAACGTCTACATCACCAGTAACCAAGCGTGCGACCATTTGCTGGATACGGTCACGTTGAGAAGCAAGAGATTTTGTATTCAGCATCTCTTCGCCAAGATTGGTTAATTTGAGCCAATCCGGGGAGTGCAAAGAAAGGTTCGGATTATCCCGTTTTTTGGTGAGCGTGAGAATATTCCCGCCTTCGCCCGTGACCTGATAATTGATACCGTCCATCAGGTTGTTGATGAGATAAATGCCAAGACCCCCTACCTGCCGCTCGGACAGAGGCAAGTCCAAATCCGGGGGCGAAACCGAATCCATATCAAATGGGCGGCCATCATCCTGAATATTGATTTTTAGATCATCTTTGGTAATTTCGCAACTGATCCTAATTTCCCTATCGGTTTCCCCTCCATAGGCATGGTCGATAATATTTGAACAGGCTTCATCCACAGCCAATTGCACAGCATAGACGGCTTTATCTGTCAGATCAGCATTGCGGGCTATCTGCGCGACATAGGTGCGAATATGATCCAAAGACTTGTGTTTTGCGAGAAAAGTCTGCATGGCATTTAGACAAAAGCCGTCCTACCAATTTGGAAGACGGCTTATGAAATTACTGAGTAAAAATTGACTTAGAAGTAACCAACAGCAGGAGTGACCTCATCAAAAATCGTGAATAGCGGGATAAAACCAGCCAGGTCTAACGCATCTTTGATGCGCTCGGGAACGACAGCCAGAACGACTTCACCCCGAGAAAGTTTCTTGCATTCTTTTTGTGTAGCCAGCAAAACGCGCATTCCTGCGCTCGACATATATTCCATGCCACTCATATCGAGAACAATTTTATAACGCCCGTCTTTGGTAATAGCTTCGAGCGCTTCGCCCAATTGAGCGGCGGTGGCGCTATCTACTCGTCCCTTAACCGTGATCATATCGCATTGCTTAAACTTTTGTGTAGTGGTTTCCATTCTTCCTCCAGACAAAACGACTGAGATTGAACTTCTCAGATATACTATGTCGAAAAATTATATCATCGAAAAGAACTGCTATTTCTGCCTACTTTTGCAGGCACAAGTAAAATATTAAAAGCTCATATAATAGATTGACACTCCCTCTCAATTCAGGTATCCTTGCCCCCGTCTGGGCAGTCCGGCGCGGCGGAAGCCTCTCAATCCCGCCAGGTCCGAAAGGAAGCAACGGTACGGAGGTCGCTCCGGGTGCCGCCGGTTCCTGCCCAGATATTTTCTTTTCTCAAGGAAATCTCATGTCTCGTTGGCTTCAAGCATTACTTATCGCCATACTCGGTCTCGTCGCTGGTCTTTTTTACGGCTGGCGCGTTGCCCCTGTTGAGTACTTCGACACGACCCCAGACACGCTGCATTCACAATATAAAAGCGAATATACCCTCATGGTCGCCGAAACCTATCAAAGCACAAAGGACCTTGAACTTGCCGCACGGCAGCTCGCCCTTTTAGGCAGCGCCCACCCGGCTGAGATCGTTCAGGAAGCTCTCGATTACGCAGACTTCACGCCTGAGGAAAATATAAAATTGGCTGCATTATTGGATAAGATCGAGGCTTGGCAGCCCGCTTTAGGAGACTCTACCCCATGAAAACCGACCGTCTCCCTTGGCATCTTCTCGCCGGACTCATTCTCGGACTTGGACTGGGCCTCGTTATCTCATGGGGAATTGCACCCCTAAAATATACCGATACACCGCCTTCCCTGCTGCGGGGCGATTTCAAAGATGCCTACCGTGCCCTGATCGCCTCTGCCTATGCTTCAACGGGTGACCTCGAACGCGCTGAAGAACGCCTCTCTGCACTTGGTGATATAAATTCGGTCGAAGCGCTTGCCATCCAGGCACAACGTGCCGTTGCAGAGGGCAATACCGCGCAAAAAGATGCGCTGGCAGCTCTAGCAAGTGATCTTGGAGAAAATATCTCATCACGTGGGGTAACCCCCACCAGTACACGCTTTCTTACGCAAACGCCAGGTCCCACACGGACAGGGACGCCTCCTGCTTCTGAAGAGGGGAATAACACTGAAACCACCCCCGAACCTCCAGATGCCACGTTAACGCCCATCCCTATTTACACGCGCACCCCGGCGTCCACACCGACAGCAATTCCAACGGTCGGCGCGCCGTATATCCTCGTCACGCAAGATGAGATTTGCAGCACAAATATTTCAGAAGGACTGTTGATGGTCTACGTCAGCGATGCCGCACAAAAAACTGTTTCAGGGGCTGAGATCATTGTCGAGTGGGATCAAGAAGAAGAACATTTCTTTACCGGACTGAAGCCTGAGTTAGGACATGGTTATGCAGATTTTGCCATGGAGGCAAATAAGACCTATGCGCTGCGCCTAGCAACTGGCAGCACCGCCGTTGGCGATCTAAGTTCACCGCCCTGCCAGGATAGCGAGGGCAATCATTATTGGGGCAGTCTGCGATTGAGATTCCAGCAACCTTAAACGAAGAGACCGAGTGCAAAACACTCGGTCTCTTTTTTTTGTGTATTAGAGAAATGCTATGGCACCAAGCCACTCTGTGCCCAATCGTTCCCAAGCATGATATCCACATCTGAACCTGCAGCGGGGTCAAAGCGAAAAACGATTTGCTGATTGCTATTTGCCTGCACAAGATCAAAGATATAGCGGACGGTATAGAGATCGGCATTATGCAAAACAACTGTGGTGCGATCATAAGCTTTATCTGCGCTGCCAATGCCAACAATATTCATTCCCTGCGCCGAAAAGTAGGCTTGAGAACGCGCCGCAAGTTCCGTTGCTTCGACAATACCATAAGCACCATTTAGGAGATTAACGCGCGAGGCTTCGGCTTGCATCAAGGCAGCTGGCTCACCAGTCGCTTGGGGGCTAAGCGCTCCACCAGGGGTGAAAATTTCATCACGCAGGACGCGTATCTGATCAGGGATCGGCTTCAAGATCGAAAGCCCATCCGGCGATGTTTCGAGAATGCCCATATCGTAATTAATAACGCCTTGTTTTATTTGAGTAATATCGATCTGAGAAGCAAGGACGGCCAATTTGATCATATCTTCAAAAGACATATTGGTCTTCAAACCTGCCGAGGCTTCATTATAAATATCCGGTGCCATTCTGATCGTTTCAGGCAGTTTTTCAGGTAAGAGAACTTGGTCGCGCAATGCCATAATGACTTGCTGCTGGCGAAGGGAGCGGTCTACATCGCCGCCTGCGGTGCTTTTACGATCGCGCGCATAAGACAAAACCAGATACCCGGGCAAAACCTGGCACCCAGCATGAATTTTTTGTTTTGGTTTTGGACCGATCGGGTCAAGCCAGATATTCTGAGGAATACAAAGGTATAAGCCGCCCATAGCATCAATAGCTTCTTCAAAAGCGCGAAAGTCAACCAAGCCATAATATTGGATCGGAACACCGAGAAGGCGTTCCACTGTCTGGATCGCTAAGCCTGGTCCACCGCCCGGCAATTTATATTGTTCACCAAGTGCGTGGGCTGTGTTGATCTTGCCATAGCCAAATCCACCGGGAATATCCACCCAAAGATCGCGGGGGACAGAAAGCATTCCCGCTGTTTTGCTGAGCGGATCAATGGTAAAGAGGATCATTGTATCGGAACGCGGAGCATCCGTATCCAGATCGCGGGCATCAACACCCAAGAAGAGAATATTGACGCGGCTGGCGCCATCCCATGAGGCAGGCGCAATCGATTCGGGCGCTTCTACTTCGGGAGCAGCGGCTGGTGTACTACCAGCAGGCACAGGAGCGCCATTGGAACCAACCAGCGCAATGCCCGGGAGGTTAACCATTGTTAGCCCTGTAACAAAATTGCGCACATAGACGAAACCACCTGCCGCCAAGATTATTGCGACGATCCAAGTGATCACCATACCAAGCGGGATACGTTTTAGTGAAGTAAAGATTTTTTGAATATTGAATTTCTTTTCGCTCATATTTTATTCCAATTTCATGTAGACCATATCAAGACCTAAATTCTCAAGTCCGATTTCTGCCCAGTGACGAATGAGCGCAGAATCTTCTTTGAGGGCTGCCATAAGGGCCGGGATCGCGCGCGTATCCGTAATATTAGCGAGGGCGCGGATCGTGCCTAAGCGGGCAGCGTCTTGAGCTTTATTTTTATCGAGAAAGCCCAGCAATGCGGGGACGGCATCCGTGCCAATAGCGGTAAGCGCATTCGTCACGAGGGTGCGGAGCATACTATCTGGGTGGCGTAAAAAGCCGATTAACACGGGAGCAGATTTCGGGTGAGGGTGTGCCGCCAATCCCAATGCCGCAGATTGCTTGACCTCGACAGATTCGTCATCCAATGCGGCGAGGAGCCAATCCACATCTACAACGTCCATCTGCGCAAGGGTGCTGACTGCCCACCAACGTTGATCTGGGTCTGGCGAGGTTGCCAACTTTCGCAAAGCAGGCATGGATTCTGCGCCCAGCTCGGCCAGTTTTTGCATGGCGGCCTGAGCGAGATTCTCATCGCCACTAATAAGATCGGCGAATAATGCGTCCAAGTGACTTATTTGGGTTCGGGCGGCGGGACGGGGAGATCGGCTACAGCTGTGGCTGTCCATTTATCCCCTTCGTCGATCAGCATGACCGGGATATCATCTACGATCGGGTATTTTCGGTCGCAGTCCTGGCAAACGAGCCAGCTATCTTTTTCAACTGAGAGCAGCCCGTCTTTTTCACGAACACATGCGGGGCAGCGTAAAATTTCGAGTAAATCTTTACTTACCATTGTTGTCTCCTATATTCAGAGCGCAATTTTACCAGATTTTAGGCTTGGGACTTTACAACGTTTGCTATGCGAATCACTGACATAAACCCGCCTTTTTTGCTTTCTTTTCGACGTCTTCAGTACCTGCGCCGTATTCGCAAACAGCTTGCCAGGGTTCGTAATGGGTATTGAAAGCATCTTCAAAGAGAATGCTGCCATCACGAAAAACTGTGCGATTAACAGCGACATCTGCGCCTTCGGCATCCCAATCGACTTGTTCGATCTCGTTCTTTTCGAGTTCGTCGTTAACCTGGAAGAGTGGCTCAGGAGCAGGGACAATATTTTGGGGTCCTGAAGTCTGCCAATCGACGCTACGACCATCGGATGTGGAGTAGAATTTCCAGGTCAATCTTCGGGCTGATCCATCGGGATAAGTCTCCATCAACAGCCAGTTGGGGGTATTGTTCGTAAATTGAAAATCGACAAGTGGAATATAAACGGTTGCATCCAGCCCAACTAAACTGGCTTCACGTCCGCCGCTGGCGCTTTGCTCATAATAATAAACGCGATAGGCGTGTGAATGTCGTTCCGCAATCGGCATACCGGAAAAGAAGGCTGTGCGGAAAAGCGTAGTACTAACCTGACAAACGCCGCCACCCACGCCTTTGATCGTGCGTCCGCCATAGATGATGAGAGCTTCAGCATAGCCATTTTCAAGACTAATATCACCGAGCACGCTCGCCATCGAGAAGGTCTCCCCCGGGGCGATCAAAACACCGTGAAATGCCAATGCGGCTGTCGTTATATTTTGAATACGCTCGGGACTGGAGCCATAGAAATAAGATGTTTCAGAGTGCACCAATTCGGTGATGCCCAACTCGGCAGCGGATGTGGTCTCGACAACAGTCGGGGTATCGGAAATGACCTGCACGGGGATATCGTGTGCGCCCGCCAAAATCTGATCGTGGATAAAGGCTTTACTGGCTTCCATATCAACGATGCGCCCGATCAGTGAAGTTTGCAGCACTTCAAGTTGACGAGTATCGTCGTTGAAGATAAAACGCGCATTTTCGGCGGGACGGTCGACTTCGGCTGCGATACCGGTCAGGATCTCGTGCAAGACGCCCGCTTCGAGCGCGACCTCGAGGTTGCTTCCATTATCTGAGGTTCTTTTCTGTACCACAAGCATATTCGCCACGGTCTCGACGTTGAATACCCAGGGACCGGGATCCTGAAATTCGTTGGCACCGGGCAAGCTCAGGCGCAAGGGCGCGCTCAAAATTTGACGGGCAACTTCGGCTTGGGAGGAGACATCCAAAAGAGCGGGGGGAACTTCGTCTACAAAAATATGCACTTCCCCGTCACGGAAAGTTTCAAGTTGGTTACTGAGGGCGATCAGTGTTGAATCGACGTTGAGATAGCGTCCCATTTGCCCGGGTCGGGCGACAACTTCGATGCCTTGGATATGGAGATTGGCTTCGATGGGCTGTTGATCTATTTCAAAGGCGAGACGCTGCAAATAGGCGTAGGCGACACTTTGGTCGAAGATGATCGCGGCATCGGCACTCGTGCCTGTGCGGCGGGCGTCTAATTGATCACCAAATGCGCCAAAAAGACCGCCGGAGCGTCCCAGCTTATACGCGGACTGCGCAGACGCAGAGGCATCGAAGACCATGCCCAACTCGGCGGGCGAGGCTGCCCAGATACGTTCGCCATCGCGCAGCAAGATTTGTCCCGAATAAGGGAAGGCCAAACGCTGATTGAGCGTAACAGAGGCATCGGCCGGGCTCATGCCCGAGAGATCGACGCCCGCAACGGAGACGCCAGGAAAGATACGCCCGGCATAGACGAGTTGGTAACCCAGCGACCAGACGAGGATGGCCGCAAGGAAGATAATGAAACCACCAACCAGCGCAGCAAGAACTTGCATCGCGATATTAGCGTTATTCGAGGGGGTATATGACGTTGTGGTCATGGGGCGATTATAAAGGGGAAAGTGGAAAGAGGGAAATGGAAAAAAGAAGGAAAAGGTTCACTACAAAAACACGAAGACCACAGAGAAAAACTTTGTGAATTCTGTGGCTTTATGGTAAGTTTTAGAACCATACTCTTGGTAACAACATCGGCGTTCGTTTTTGATACGCCGCATACTCGTCCCCGAACTCACGACAGAGTTTACGCTCTTCAAAATATGCCCCGATGACGATATAGATCGTCGCGCCGACATAAACAACGAGCATATTCTGAGTCATCAGCGGCGTGAGCCAGATGAAAAGCAAGCCAAAAGTATATAGGGGATGACGTGTGTGCTTGTAAAGCCCCTTGATAACCAGCTTGCCAGTTTTGTCCCCATTTAGAGAGGCGATCTGCCGCAATCCCGCAAATTCCCAGACATCGGTTTGGAGCAAGCCAACGATCAAACCAACTGTCGAGAGGAGCTGCCCGAAAAGCATTAGATACATCCACGGTGCGGAGGTTTGATAAAGTGTTAGGTCGGGCAAGACACGCATCAACCAGAGAACGGGCACGAAGCTAATTGCCGAGAAGATATTATAGAAAAGACGGTAAAAGCGCATCGTCCCCGCGCCGAGTATTTTCTCAAGAAAGGCTTTAAATTTGAGAGATGCCATTAGTGAGTGTATAAGTCCCCATAAAGCTACCGATAAAATTAACCAGATCATGTTTTACCTCTAATAAAATAACCGCCAAGGCGCGAAGAACGCCAAGATGTTTTATAAAGACGCCAAGTTCTTATATCTCTTTCTCTCTTGGCGTCTTGGCGGTTAAAATTACCCAAACGCTGGCACTTCCACCGTCTCGCCACCCGTCTCAACCAAATAATAAGGCATCCATGCTACACCGAAATCATCTACAAAGATATTCGTCTTCGTCGCAGCAATCGTCACCTCGCTGATATCGTTGACCACATCCCCCCAGCGATCACCGATCTCATCCAGTTTCGCCTTCAATTCGGTCTCAAGATCGCGAATTTGGCGCTCGTAGTCGTCAATCGCTTCGATAGATTCTTCCACATCCGATTTAGCTTGCTGCGTCAGGCGTCGCTTTGTGAGTGAAGTCGTCATTCGTCGGCGACGCTTGCTAAAAAGGCTCATCACATTCTCAGCGTGTGTGCCCATTTCTTCCATTTTGCGGTCTGAGAGCTCATCTTCATCCTGGCGCAACTCGCGCTCTTCACGCTTCAAACGATTTTCAAGCGTATCCAGCTTGCGTTCAAATTTTGTACTGATCTTGTCGATCTCTGCATCACGTTTGTCACGGGCGGCATCTGCACAGGCACGCATAAATTCAGATTTCGAAACATCCGGGCCTGCGTAAACTTTCAAGGCCTCATTCGCACGGGCTCTCACCGTCATAGAGCGATAGACCCAATCTTTGAAATCCCGTTTTAGGGCGTTCAGTGATTTCGATGCACTAAAAGGCGGCTCTAATGCCACAAAACGCGATTGCGGCGCAGGCATCCTGCCGAGCGCGTTCATTTGAATCTCACGCCCCGCTTCTTCCCAGCGGATCACGCCACGCGCGTTCACATTTGTCACCAATAGCGCCCGCGAAAGATCACTATCCACGCCATATTTGGGCTTCAAAAAACGGACGGTTGCGGCAGCCAGCAAGGTTGGGCGGTATAGCATCCCGACTTGCTCAGCATCCGTGCCCATTGCGCGGTTCGCGGCATTAAACGCCTCAACGAGACTCAAATTGAAAGGTAAATAATGCTCGCTAAAACCGGATGGGACAACGGGTCTCGTTTCACTACTGCCATCGTGCGGACGTTGTACGCGCTTCCGCTTAGGGCGGCGACGTTGCCCGTTAACGGGAACAGGTTGATAACTCGCGAGCGTTTCGCTCGTGGATTTTGGCTTGCTGACCGTTTCAGAATCATCTGCCGCCATCACGACATCTGCATCCCAATCCGCTCCCACAAGCTGATTCAACGCCGGGATTTGCGTGCGCGTCATCGGCCCCGCCAGATAATTCATCGCCCAGCGCGTGCGGAAAAGCGATGGCTGCTTCTCGTGGACATTATGTAAAATAAAAGCGCGTTTGCCGAGGCTCGAGATGAGCTTGTTATATGCCTGACGATTGAGACCACCTGCCGCGCTATCGAGTCCATCAAGCAAACGTTCCTTGTCTTGCTCAGTTTGGAGCTTGCCAATAAACCAGCTTCCGGCATTCGAGAGGGCTTTGTAATCGACATCGACAGGGTTCTGCGTAGCAAGCATCAGCCCGACGCCAAAAGCGCGCGCCTGCTTGAGCATCCGCAACAACGGCGGCTTGGACGGTGGGTTTTTCTGCGGCGGAAGATAACCGTAAATTTCATCCATGTATAGGAGTGCGCGCAATGATTTCGCGCCGCCTTGTGTACGCATCCAGGTTTCGACAGCCGAGAAAAGGAGCGTCACGAAGAACATGCGCTCGGTATCGCTGAGATGCGCGAGATAAAAAACGCTATGACGCGGGCGTCCATCAGGGGTGTATAACAGATCGGGGATATCAAGAGCTTGCCCTTCACGCCAAGTCTCGAAAGATGGCGCAGCAAGAATAGCATTAAGTTGCATTACGAGAGAAGTACGCGCCTTTGCCGGGAAGAAGGTATCAAGGGGCAAAGCGCCAAGTTTTTCGAAAGGCGGGTTTTGGGTTTGCAGAATCAGTTCGGTCAAGTCGAGGCTTTTGCCTTTGCTCCAGGCGTTCTCGAAAATATGTGAGAGCAAAATATGCTCACGTGAACGCAGTGGATCAATATCATTTTCACCGAGTAAACCCAACAAAGCCGTGACCGTGCTGGCAATTTTCTCGCGCAAAATTTCGCGATTCTCACGCCAATCAAGATCAGGGACAGCCAATGACGATAAAACACTGACGGGGATGCCCGCATCCGAGCCGGGGGTGTAAACGGCAAATTGAGCAGCATTTTTCAGCGCACGCAAACGGGATGAATCGATTCCCCATTTTTCAAGGCCGTCTTTCCATGTTTCTGCTGTTTTCATGGCAGCTTGCTCCACACTCACACCGCTGCGGCGTGCCGTTTCAGAATCGACCCAGGGTTCAAAGTCTTGCGGAGCAAGGTTAGGGAAATGAAGCAAGAGATTCGTTAGATCGCCTTTGGGGTCAATGATCAACGCGGGGATTCCCTGTAAGGCTGCCTCTTCAAGCAAGGTCACGCAAAGCCCTGTCTTTCCTGAGCCGGTCATACCTGTCACGATAGCGTGCGTGGTTAAGTCAGATGGATCGTAAAAAAGGGATTTCTTACCAGGCTCAGCCTGGGGATTTTCAAGATGACGACCAAGGTAAAATTGTTTATCAGACATAAAGGCTCCGAGAGTAAAAAGAGGGAAAGGGATGATATTTCTTAGAACAAATGCGCTAGGACATAATTTACCCCATTATGGTCAAATTCGCAACAATTTAACAAAAAAAGAGCGGGAGCTGCCCGCTCTTCATTTTAGTCATCATCATCTTCTTCATCGCCTTCATCTGGCATCGGTGTGGGCGTGGCAGTGGGAGTGCCGTTACCGCTCTCTTCTTCATCACCATGATCGTCATCGTCCGGGACGGGCGTGGAAGTTTCATCACTGCTTTCTTCCTCTTCATCCCCATCATTGCTATCACCATCGCTGCTATCATCGCCATCTTCGGGCTCTGGAGAAGGAGTGGTATCTTCATCATCATCGCTGCCTTCATCACCTTCATCAGGCGTTTCAGTCTCTTCTGGCTCCTCGGCAAGATTATCTTCCACGTTTGCTGTTGGTATTTCTTCGTGATCTTCTGATGAATGCCCACTCAAGACGATTTCACTGGCCAAGACAGTACCATCGGATTGTGTTTGCCCGCTCACGATAACATCCGTGCCAATGCTGATTGCAACATCCACCTGCGCATCTGCGGAAAGGATCACAGGCACGCCCGCGACCTCCCATTTGCTTCCGTTTAAGCTCGTTACAACGCCTTCAAAACGAATTGCCGCCAATTGCCCCATTCCGAGCAATTCTCGTACTTCTTCACGGCGCTCTTCTTCAAACTCTACTTTCAGGCTTGCTGTCTTGTCTGCACCTGCAAACCAGAAACGAGTACTTTCCCAGCCAAGTTTGACGGGATATAAACTCTCCCCTGGTAAGGCGGATGCCGAAACACGTACAAGCCCAGATCCGCTCACGAAAAAGACGAGCACCAAGCCCAGAGCAACGGAGGCAAGCCTAAAGTCGAAGAGCGGTGCGCGCGGCGCGGGTGCTGCATCTCGCATTTGGGCGACATGTTGCAGCAGACGGGCACGTCCACGATGAGCAATGTCATCCGGCACAGCAATCGACCCCAACATTTTTGAATCTAACGCTGCCTGTAAGAGGGGGCGCAGTTCATCAGCATATTCGGGATATTCACCCAAAGCGCCTTCTATATCCGCGCCGTGCTCAAAAATATTTTCAAGCATGGTTTCGAGAATTTCGTATTTTTTATTCTTCATAATGCCACATCCCAATATTTTTGCGGAGGGTAGCTAAGGCACGAAATTGAAGCGCTTTAATGGCATTGCTTTTTTTCTTCATTGCAACCGCTGTTTCTTCAAGAGAGTATCCTTGCCCAAAGCGCAATGCAAGTACGGTTTGCTGGTCGGGCGTAAGGTGTTGATATGCTTCACGTGTAAGTGCATTTTGATGATTGCGCTCAGCCTCGTCTATAGGCGTCGTAGATCGATCGACCAGATCTTCTGGAAGTTCTATTACCGGACGACGATAGTGCTTTCTCAGATGGTCGGCAATTATATGCGAGGCAGTAGAGAGCATCCAGGCTTTGATATTTTTCTTTGGGCCACGTTTCTTTTTGGTCGCTTCGAGCAGGCGAAGAAAAACATCACTGGCAATATCTTCAGCGAGGCTATCATCATTAAGCCGATAGCGCACAAAGCGATAGATATCGGGAAAATACCGATCATATACTGAACTGATGACCTGCGGATCGAGGTTCCGCAGGCCATCTAGCTCATTGCTGTGTCGTTCTGTTTCAGATAAAGCTGCCACTTTTTCCATATCCAATTGAAAGAGAGTTTGAGATTGGCACATTTTACTATATAACATCTCGATTTCTCTCTCTTTCTGACAGGACGGGAATTCTTTACGATGGCTTCTTAGACACCCGGATCTACAACTGTGCTGCCGCCATTCGTGTCGTTGCCACTCGTGTCTGTGACACTTGTGTCGTCGTCATCCATGTCGTCATCATCACCGTCATCTTCATCATCGTCGCCATCATCGTCGTCAGCATCATCATCGTCATCATGGTCATCAGCGTGATCGTCGTCGCTGTCATCGTCGTCAGCATCATCATCGTCATCATGATCATCAGCGTGGTCGTCGTCGCTATCATCGTACATATCATCATCGCCAGATGAAAGGCTGTCTTCCAGCTCAACATAGTCGGCGATAAGGGCGCCACTCTCATTCAGCGTAGCTTCCACTTCAACCATGTTGCCGATTTCCAAACCAAGGGCTTCGATCATGGCAATATCTACAGTAACCACCTGTCCATCAACTATAACCTGGTCGCCATCAATAGACTCGATAAGCCCTGTAAATTCGATCGATGGAATATAATCTTCTGATTTAACTTGCTCTACACTTGCGGCTACAGGGGTCACGCCGGCTACGAGCAGTCCGAGTACCGTTAGGGTTGTCAGTACCAATAAGGTTTGTTTCTTCATTTGGTTTTATCCTCCAAGATAAATAATAGGTGTGTGTTATCTATACAGTCGTCAAAGGAGCAAAAAGGTTACGGGGAATAAAAATTGGATAGCAGCAACCTGCTATCCAATTTCAAAGTCAAAAGAAACTGTTTTTTTCTCCCAGCCTCTTGTGGAATATTATGGCGCGTGGACAGTCAAATTATCAAAGCCAACGATGATACCGGGGTCATCGAAGACACCACCAACCAAACCGATATAGCCTTGAGAGATACTATCATCGGTAACGCTGGCGATCACGACATCATCTACAGAGAGGGTTAACTGATTCCCAATACAAGTAGCTGTCAATCGCCACGATGTTTTATTTTCGATAGCGGATCGATGCGCCCAATCGTGGAGGATCGTATACTCACCTTCTACATATTTATAAATGGTGTAGTAACCGTCTTCGTCCACTTCAAGTTTGTAATAGTTATCATTATCTACATAGCGACAAATGATGCCAAAGCCGCCTGCGCCATTCGCAGATTGGATGATATTCACATCCACACTGATGATCACGTCACTAAACATCTCCTGGGTGTAATTTCCCCAAACATCATAATTGGGTTCATATACCTCGATCACATATTGCCCATCACGATAACCAGAAAATCCGGTAGAGGTGTCCTGATCGCTCCAACCACTTTGTCTGGATGAAAAATCATCCTCGATGAGCAAAGTCCCACTCACCTGAACAGGTGCTACAACAGGCGCAGCGTTTTCTTCGGCGACAAAATTGACTTCTCCGCGTTTGGCAGCTTCGATCAGCGGCAATGCGAGTTTTACAGGGCGCAATGCATTGATAAATCCGCCCGTCGGGACACAAGTGTCATCATCATCGACGTAGCCATCACGATTCGTGTCGGCGAGAACACGGCAATCTACAAATTGATCATCGCCGCCATAGCCAAGCTGGGTGGGGACGCCGATCAATTCACCGTTCTGATTGACCGCCAAACCACCACTATTGCCTCCAGAGATCGTCGCGGAGGTTTTGATGAATGCACGCTGTCCAACACCATCTTCTGCTGTGAAACCACCAACTTCTCCGGATGTGAGCGTGATGGTCACCCCGCCAATGCCGGGATAACCCATAATGGTCAGTTTCCCGCCTAATTTGAGCGCGTCCGAGTCACCGAGGGAAACGGCAGGCAAATTGAGAGAAGAACGATCCACGGGGTTACCGTTCATATCTGCTCTCACACGGATCACGGCGAGATCCAAACCTGCATTTACCTGCATCACTTCAGCGTAATAGCGCGGTTGCGCCGGATAGTTAGGGTCAGAAGTAAAAGCAACGACTAAATCCTGCACATCGTAGAATTTATCTGATAGGACAACATGCGCGTTGGTTAAGATCAAACCATCCGATGTGATGACAGAACCAGAACCAGACCAGCCTTCCACCATTTCGCCGTCTATCTCGACCAGTGCGATGATCTGCACAACCGCTTCATATAAATTGGCAGGGCGATTGTCTTCTTCAGTGATATTCTGAGCAGGCTGCGCTGCGGGGGTAATAGCAGTGGAAGCATCGGCTGGCGGCTCATCACCAAAGAGAGCAACTAAGACGCCAAATCCACCTACCAAAAAGATGCCCCCCAGACAAAGCACAACCAGAGTGATAATGCCGCACGTCAACCAAGTATTTTTCTTATCCATCTTTACTCCTTTATTATTCCGTTTGTGCTTGTACTCTTTGAAATTCCTTCAAAAACTCTTGCGCAATATCCGCATTAAAAATAACGATAATATTTTCATCGTTGCGTTCTTCAGCGCTGCGAGAAAAGTTATACGAACCGGTGATGACGATCTCTTCGTCAATGATGAAAACCTTGTGATGCATCAAGCCTTTAATACCATCCTCGCGGACGTCGATATCTGCTTGGGCGAGAACATCATACTCCCCACCCTGATTGGATGCGACCTGTGAGTGGTCCATCACCCCGGCGACTATTACCCCGTCTCGCGCGCGGCTTTGAATTGCTTCCGATATATCGTCAGACGTGAACGAATATGCCATGAAGTAAATACTCTCTTGCGCATTATCTAATAAATCAACGATCACTTCAGCAACACCATCGTCAGGCGAGAAATAGGTTTCGATCATCGTCCCGTTCACAAAAATAACGGGGTTCGGCGTATCTGAAACGGTATCGGGGCCGAAATGGTCATCCACGAACATTTCATCAAATTCAGTCTGATAATTTTCAATAAGTTTTTGTGAGCGGATACGAAGCAGATTGTTATTATCTTTATAGCCACCACCAATGGTGAAATTCATTGAGCCTAGCCAAAGTTCTGTGCGATCAATAATGACAAACTTGTCGTGCATCAACCCTTCACGACGATCTCCCAAAATGGTGATGCCGGCATCTATTAATTCCTGGGGCACATCGCGATCACGGTTATCGCTTTCCATTACAAGGCGCACCTGCACGCCACGATGGAGCGCGTCTATTAATGCATCACGGATGCTCCACAAGCTGAGGCTGTAAACAGCCAAGTCCACGCTGAGACGAGCATCATCAATAGCGGCAGCAAGTTGAGTATCGGGTCCGTTTCGGTAGGAATCGGCATCGGGATGGGCCGGGTCTGTAAAGTAGAGTTCAAACCAGCCACCATCCACACCATATCCAATTCCTAAAGGAATTTCTTGCAACTCAACAACATTATCGTCCACAAAGGGCAGCGTAGGCGGCACTTCAGGCGTCAACGTTTCGAGGGGCATGGGCTGACAAGCAGATATTAAAAGAAAAATGGAAAGAAGAAAGAGACTTTGTTTCATTACTTGTTTTCCTCGCTTTATTTTGATGGCTGATTATACTGCGTGGGGTATAATTCTGCGCGCTTAAACCCACACTCAGGCTTAACAAAAAAGGAAGTTTTATGGCTCTTGCAGAATTTGTTTATACGGAATTACTTAAACCGCGTCCTCTCCGCAAATTAGCGAATGCTATTTTGTTGAAAATCATCCCCGAAAAGATAAAAGTAGATCCAGCGACGCTGTATCTGAACCCGAATGACCCGGTCCTTTCGGGCGCACTGACTTTGCGCGTTTATGAGAATAGTGAAATTGCCTTCTTTAAAGAGCATTGCCTTGGTGATATGGTTTTTGTAGATATTGGCGGCAACGTTGGGCTATATAGCGCGCTCGCTATGCATACCCTTAATAATGATGGCAAGATCATCACGCTTGAGCCGCACCCTGAATCTTTTGCGCTGCTTGCGAAAAA
Organism: Anaerolineae bacterium; assembly: GCA_018648605.1. GTDB lineage: Bacteria > Chloroflexota > Anaerolineae > Anaerolineales > Villigracilaceae > Desulfolinea. Next base: position 20,191 of record JABGQU010000007.1, read on the forward strand.
TGTAAAAGTCAACCAGGAAGCACGTGGTATTGAAGACGCACCTAAAATTGAGCTTTTTCAAATGGCGGCTTCTTCTCAAAGCGGCACACGCAGCCTTGCGCTAAACCCCGAAAACAAAGCTGATAATCGCCTTTCTGACGCGCCCGATGAATGGGAGAGCATTCCCATCGAAGCCAAATCGATGGATGCGCTACTTATCGAACAAGGCATCAAAGAAGTCAATTTTGTCAAAATGGATGTACAGGGCTATGAGCATCGGATTATTTCTGGCTTCATGGATACTTTGCGCCACTCAGAAAAAACCATCGTCATGACCGAATTTTGGCCCCAGGGTATCGAGAGTACTGGCGGCGATGCGCGCGGCTATTTGCAAGACCTGAGCGATCTCGGCTTTACGCTTTATGAACTCAAAGAAAAACCGCTCGGGCATATTGAGCCATTGGAAGATTGGGATACGCTCATTGCGCGTTTGCATGGACGCAAATATACGAATTTGATCGCGGTTAAAGGATATGAGCTTTAAATTCTTACCGCCCCTCTCTAACTCCCCCCTGAGGGGGGAGAATTTATTCCTTCCCCATAAAGGGGAAGGGCAGGATGGGCGCAATTTTGAGCAACGAATCTAACGCCAATCGCCAGATCGCTCGCGCTGCGGGTACGGTTATGCTCGCCTTTGCTTTTGGGCAAATCGTTGGGCTTTTGCGCCGCATCCTCGTCGCGCAGGCTTTTGGCGCAGGCGCAGAGCTGGATGCCTTCATCGCCGCGAATCGCGTTTCTGAGACGCTCTTCAATCTCGTTGCGGGCGGCGCATTGGGATCGGCTTTCATCCCCACTTTTGCTGGATTATTGGCGAAAGATGAAAAGGATTCTGCGTGGAAATTGGCGAGCGCAGTCGCCAATTGGGTCGCTCTTGTTTTGGGCTTGCTCGCCGCGCTGGCAGCAATTTTCGCTCCCCAAATTGTACGTCACGCCCTTGCTCCCGGCTTTTCTGCCAACCCCGAACAATTTGCGCTCACGGTCACGCTACTCCGCATTCAACTCTTCTCGGCAATGATTTTCGGCTTAAGCGGGCTTGTGATGGGAATTCTGAATTCGCATCAAGCTTTCCTAATCCCTGCGCTGACCCCATCTATGTACCAGGTCGGGATGATCTTCGGCGTGCTGGTGCTTGCACCCACAATGGGCATTTATGGTCTTGCTTGGGGGGTAGTGATCGGGGCATTTTTCCATTTGGCGTTGCAAATCCCCGCTTTATTAAAACTCCCTCGTAGTAATGACTTCAGTCATTCCAACGCCAAAGGGCTAAAGCCCTTACTAGAAGGCTCTTCTTATTCGTTCACCCTCGGCTTTGGTGATGCGAACGTTAGCGAGGTGATCCGTTTGATGGGACCCCGTCTTTTGGGCGTAGCCGTTGTGCAACTCAATTTCTGGGTTAATACTTGGCTGGCATCACGGATGGCGGCTGGCTCTGTAGCGGGCATCGAATATGGGTTTGCGCTGATGCTAATGGCGCAGGTTGCGATTGCTCAATCTATTGCAACAGCCGCGATGCCAACTTTCGCCGCCCAATATGCGCTCGGCAAATTGGATGATGTCCGCAATTCACTCGCGGCAACTATTCGCGGGGTTTTGCTGCTCTCAATTCCTGCGGCAGTGGGATTGATCATTCTGCGCGTTCCCCTCATCACCTTGCTCTATCAACGCGGCGAATTTGACGCGCGCTCGACGGAGATCGTCGCTTGGGCATTGCTTTGGTACGCAGTCGGCTTGGTTGGGCACTCGGTGATGGAAATTTTGGCACGCGCATTTTACGCGCTCCACGATACAAAAACGCCTGTTTTGGTCGGTATCGGCGCAATGAGCCTAAATATTGTCTTCAGCATCGCTTTTGCTGCGCTTTTCGAGCAAATCGGCTGGATGCCGCATGGCGGTTTGGCACTTGCCAACTCTCTTGCCACTGCGCTGGAGATGGTCTTGTTATTAATCTTAATGCGAAAACGTTTGGGCGGGATAGATGGTGCAAATATCGCGCGCGGGTTTGGGCAGGCAACGCTCGCCGCGTTGGGGATGGGCATCACGTTAGTTTGGTGGAGACAAGCTCAAATCGCGTCCGCACCGTGGGTGGTTGCATTGGGCGGAATCGCTATCGGGGGAATAATCTATCTTTTAGGCGTGTGGATTCTAAAAGTCCCGGAAATCAGGCAAGTTATTGCGATGATTCGTAGAAGATTTTAGAAAAAAAAGATACCGAGTGTTTTGAAAACACTCGGTATCTGCGTTTAGCTATTGTTCTTTTACTCGCTCTATTTTTGCCCCCAAAGCCTTGAATTTCTGCTCAACATCGGCATAGCCGCGATCAATTTGACTGATATTCCGAATGGTCGATTTGCCATCTGCAGCAAGTGCAGCGAGTAACAATGCCATGCCCGCGCGAATGTCGGGACTATCGACGTTTTCGCCAAAGAGCTGGGCTGGGCCCTGCACGATGCAGCGATAGGGGTCGCAGAGAATGATCTTCGCGCCCATACTGACGAGTTTGTCAGTGAAATACATGCGCCCGGAATACATCCAGTCGTGGAACATGATCGTGCCTTCAGATTGCGTGGCAATGGTGATAACGATGCTGATGAGATCGGTGGGGAAAGCGGGCCAGACGTTTGTTTTGATCTCAGGAATTGCGCCACCATAATCAGGAATGATTTTCATGGATTGGTCGTTGGAAACGAGCAGGTCGTCGCCTTCCACTTCCCAACAAACGCCAAGGCGTTCCATCACAATTTTGACCATGTCGAGATATTTCACACCCGCATTACGAACGCGGATGTTGCCCTTCGTAACCACTGCCGCGCCAACAAAAGAGATCACCTCAAGATAGTCCGCGCCGATGGTGAACTCGCCACCGTGCAAACGCGGTACACCTTCGATATGCAGCGTGTTCGAGCCAATTTCTTCGATCTTTGCGCCCAAGCTATTCAACAAATGACAAAGTTCCTGCACATGCGGTTCTGAAGCAGCATTGCGGATAACGGTTTTCCCTTCGGCGAGCACAGCCGCCATAACCGCGTTTTCTGTGGCAGTCACACTGGCTTCATCAAAAAGGATACTTGCGCCCTTTAACCCGTTGGCTTTGAATTCGAGTATGCGATCATAGCTCACTTCTGCGCCGAGGGCTTCCAATGCCAGAAAATGCGTATCCAGCCGTCGTCGCCCGATCACGTCTCCGCCGGGGGGAGGCAAACGAAGTTCTCCGCACCGAGCCGTTATGGGGCCAGCAAGCAAGATCGAGGCACGTATGCGTCGGCTGAGCTCTATATCCAACTCAAGAGGCTTTAGTTCTTTTGCGGTGATCTGCCACGAGGTTTCGCTCAAGTCCACTACCTCTGCGCCCATGCTCTCGAGCAATTTTCGCATATCTTGCACGTCTCGAATTTGCGGCACATTATGCAAAATAACAGGCTCTTCGCTTAGTAAAGTTGCCGCCAACATGGGCAACGCAGCATTTTTATTGCCGGCAGGCGTAATTTCGCCTTTTAGCGGGATGCCACCTTCGATCAGAAATTTTTCCATGAAATACTCCATTCCGTAAAGTTGCCGAAATTGTAACAGAAGACTGAAAAATAGCCCCTAAGTAGGGGGTAGTGATTACAAAAATGAAAGTCTTCTCTTATCATTCGTCATATAATTACAGTATCTTTTCGTTATAATGAAGATGTATGAATATATCTATTGTCGTTCCTCTTCTATTGGGATGGGTTGCCGCCCTGCTCGTGAACTATCTTGCTGACGTTTTACCTGCTACCCGGCAATTAACATCCCCTCCCTGCAAACAGTGTTCCGCCAAATTCGCATGGACAAATTATCTACTGCTCAAAAGTTGCTCCGCTTGTGAAAAACCACGCGCAACGCGTACCTGGGTGACACAAGTTTTAGGGTTGATCGCCAGCCTTTATATCTGGTTCTCCCCGCCCAATACACTGGGATATTGGCTCGGTCTGCTCTTATTGGTTTATCTTGCTGTAGTTTTTATCATTGATCTTGAACATCGCTTAATACTTCACCCCACGAGCATTTTTGGTGCAATTCTTGCGTTGGGACTTGGCATCTTCTTGCATGGTCTGAAAGAAACATTGCTCGGCGGTTTGGCTGGCTACGGGATCATGTACGCGCTTTATGGCTTTGGCGTTCTTTTCACCAAATTCCGCGCAAAACGGATGATAGCCGCCGGGCTGGAACCCGATGACGAGGACGCACTCGGTTTTGGTGATGTTAATCTCGCAGGCATTTTAGGATTATTGCTTGGCTGGCCTATAATTTGGTTCGGTTTGCTTCTCGGCATTCTGGCTGGCGGAGCGGTCAGTCTGATCATCGTTATCGCCATTTTCATTCAGCAACGTTATCAAAAAGACGCGCTGATGATCTTCATTCCTTACGGTCCCTATTTTATTCTAAGTACCTTCATCCTTCTCTACTTGCCCCATTGGATCACGTCAATTTTATAAAGTTTATTACAAGGTTTTAATTATGAACAAGAATATTTTTTTTCCAAATAAAAAACGGAAACCAAAAGGGCAATCTATGGTTGAGTTTGCTCTTGTTTTACCCGTTTTACTTGTACTTGTTTTTGGCTTAATGGAAGCGGGGCGACTGCTTTTTATTTATGGCTCTGTTACTACAGCCAGCCGAGAGGCAGTACGCTACGGGTCTGCAACCGGCGATAACGGCTCTGGCACACCAAAATATTTGGATTGTACCGGCATCCAAACCGCAGCAGAGACAATGGGATTCATTCTCCCTATAAGTAGCGTGGATATTATCTTCACACGCGGCGGGACAACCTTTGCTGACTGCGATACATCCAGCAGCACCTTCCCTAACCCTTCATCTGGACTCTTCCAAAACGGAGATCGTATTGAAGTAATATCCACTAGTGCATATACGCCGATGGTGCCGCTTGTCCCCTTTGGAAATTTTGATATTACAACAGAAAGCAAGAGAACGATCTTTATAGGTATCACAATTGATGCAACACCTAGTACACCTGGTCTAACCCCGACTATCAGCCTGACAGCCCCAGCAGACCAAACCTACAGCACATCCGGGGAAACGATCTCGTATACCTTCACCATCGACAATACAGGAACGATCGACCTGACCACATCTTCTGTAACGGTCAGCATCACAAGAGAAAGCGACGGTGTTGAAATTCATACCAATACTTGCAATACCGGCGCGATCACTGCAGGCAATAACAACACTTGCGTTGGCAGCTACACCACTACCGGTACGGATGATGCTGACCTTGGGACAAATCTCATTATCTCGGGCTCTGCGACAGGTTCAGATGGGACAGATACAGCCACAGCCAGTGATAATAGTTTAGTCACATTCACGGAATTGCCTGCACTAACCCTCAACGACATTACAGTTACTCCCACATCAAAAACCAGTGAAGGTTTTGTAACCTATACATATGACCTGACGAATTCGGGAAATGTCCCGCTTTCCAATTTCACGATCACCGACACTGGCGGACTGGCTATCACGAGTATCGACTGTATGCCGAGTGGCTTGGCTGTGGGCACATCCACAGGTTCAAGCTGTACTGCCCAATATTGGATCACCGATCCAACCGATCTGGATGCAGGTTCCGTCACCCACAACGCCAGTATTCAGGCTGAATACAGCGGTACCCCCACAACGCCTGTATCTGGAAACGTAACGGTCTACACACAGCCATTGGCATTGGTATTTACCAGCGCAATCCCTAGTCCCTATGCAGCAGAAGGGGACGTAACCTTCACCTTCCAGTTGAGCAACTATTCTGGCACTGATATGGATAACCCGGTCATTGACTTTGACTTGGCACGCCTGGATGGTACGTCCGCATCGCCTGCAAGCACCACCCTAACTTGCAGCACCCCACTCGCAATAACAATTACCTGTTCTGGCACCTATGCTATCACCCAGGGGGATCTGGATGCCGGCGGGATCATTCTACGCAATACGACAGCCTCTGCTACACAAGGCGCTGAAACCCTTGTCTCAAACACTTTGGCCGACTTCACTATTTACGCGGATGAAGAAATTGAATTCTATGTTTCCACCGCACTTAAAGCAGACGGTGTACCGATCAGCAGTGGAGACACGGTTTCCATCACGACTAGCACGCTTGAATACACCTATTCACTCGACAATCAAAGCAATATCTCCATTCCGGCTGGGACGGTCTACGAGATCAAGGAAAATGGCGTTGTTGTTTGTACAAAAGCACTAAATGCAGCGCTTGCGCCAGCCACAACCACCCCGACAGCAGATCAATGTGTGAGAAGCTATCCGGTTGTTGATCCTGACGATCTTGATGCAGGCTCCATCATCAGCCCTGTCATCGGTTATATCGACAGCATCTCATGGGGCGGCTCCACTTTGCTACCGGTCACTTCAAATAACACGGATACAGCTACCGTATATACATATCATACAGACCGTCTGAGTTTGGATATCAGCGCAACAGTGCTTGGCTCCCCTGTAAATGATGGAGATACGCTCGATGTAGGCGACGTGATCGCTTTTACCTACACACTTACCAATACAGGCAACACGACACTTACCCCTACGTACGCACTAAGTGGTGGACTAGGCACAGTTACCTGCAGCTCAGGCGCAAACATCACCCCTGGAAATTCCACTGACTGTGACAGCACCTATACAATTCTCTCCGGCGATGTCGGTACGCTAACCAACAGCGCTACAGCCAGTGCTTCCAGCGGCGCAACAACTTCAACCGTGGACAGTATGTTCTTTACAGTGACAAATCCTGCGGTCTGTTCACTAAGCCATAGCGGCACAATTCCTGCGAACACAAAAACCCCATCATGGACATTTACCAATAATTCAGGAACCAGCATTACCGTTGCCAGTGTTACCATTAACTGGCATAACACAAATTCTGATCGCAAGTTAAAAATTATCAGATTGGATGGGACAAAAATCTGGGACAGCGAATCTAATTCTGGCTCTGAGGCTGCATCCGGGGCATGGGCGATCGGAAATGGCGCCACCGCAAATCTCGGAATCGAATTCGGAAAAGCCCCAGGGACCTATGTAAGGGCAATTATCACATTTTCCGATCCTGTATGCTCAGCTACAACGCTTAGCTCACCCTAGGACAAAAAACTAATTATGGATAAGAATCGTAAAAAAACTCAGACTGAGCAAGGCCAAAGTCTTGTTGAGCTTGCCATTAGCCTTATTATCCTTCTTACCCTTCTGGCGGGAGCAGTCGACTTTGGCATGGCGCTTTACTCCTACGTTTCTCTACGTGATGCAGCTCAAGAAGGGGCGCTTTATGCTTCGATCGATCCTTTAAATGCCACAGAAATAACAAATCGCGTTACTTCCTCGTCCTCTTCACCCGTTGATCTAGCCAACGATCTAGAAGAAACCGGCGAAGGAGTAACGATTATCATCATCACAACTTCTGGGGAGATCCCTGTAGCTAGCGCAACAACTTCAAATGCATGTGAAGGAAATGGCGCAGCAGTACGCGTAGAGGTAAGCTATCTCTATCATCTCATTATGCCTTTGCTCCCGGAAATCTTAGGAGTTTCAGAAATTCCCCTCACAGCATCTGTAACAGATGCTATTCTGAGTCCCCCCTGCTAAGCAAGCAGAAAGAGAGTTGAAAATGAAAATGAATAATAAGACTGAACGGGGGCAGGCAATTGTTATGATCGCGATTGCTATTGTTGGCTTAATCGGTTTTACTGCTCTAGCTATTGATGGTGGGAATGCCTTCTCAGATCGACGCAATGCGCAAAACGCGGCTGACACAGCTGCTCTATCTGCCGCGTTGGCAAAAGTTAGAAATAATGACTGGAATGCGATAGGGCAAACCCTTGCCAGTAGCAATGGCTATAACAACGATAGTATCTCAAATACTGTAAATCTATACAACCCGCCTATTGATGGCACTTATGCTGGAAACAACGAATACATCCAAGTGATCATTGTCTCTCATGTAGATACATTTTTCGCATCCATTGTAGGCGTAGAGCAACTTACCAACACAGTTGAGGCTGTCGCGCGCGCAAAACCTGCAATAACAGAACCCATGGTTTATGGAAATGCCATGGTCAGCTTGGCACCGACTGAATGCCAAGCCTATTATGTACATGGCACAGCAGCCACAGAAGTAACTGGAGGGGGAGTATTTGTTAACTCCAACGGAGATGAATGCAACAATCCAAACGACGGTGTCTTTGAACAACAAGGTTCAGCTTCATTATTAGCAGTTGATGGTGGCATCACATCTGTTGGGGATGCGGTTGTGCAAAACCCTTCGTTACTTGACCCGTATCCTCCCACAGAAGGTGCTACAGCAATGCCTTACCCGCCCGAATTTGCGATGCCAGAACCTGATTGTGGCACAACAAACTCTACACAAAGTGGGTCAACTCTCACTCCAGGCAATGTGGCGGCATCCTGGTTGAGAAACGATGTATTTCTTGAACCAGGAACTTATTGCATTTCTGGCGATTTGGTGCTAAACGCTTCCAACACACTCGAAGGACATGATGTCACCTTGTATTTCGTGGATGGCGGCTTACATATTAATGGTGCAGGTGAATTCTTACTGGATGCTCCAGACAGTGGCGAATTTGCAGGTTTGTTAATTTTCCTTCCCATGGATAATGACGAAATCGTTATCCTTAATGGAAACGCAACATCTGAATTTGAGGGCAGTATCCTTGCTCCAGCATCTGAAATACAGATCAATGGAACCGGAAATACAGATGGTTACAGTAGCCAAGTGATTGGCTACACCATTGACCTTATAGGCACCGCCGATACTTATATCCATTACGAAGATTCTACAAATTATGATGCTACTGTACCACCTCGGATAGAGCTAGCACATTAACAGCTTAAACTTTCTTTTCTAATTTACTTCAACAGCCTGCTGTGATTGCCAGCAGGCTGTTTTTTTAGCTCTTTCAATAACTAGCATTACTGTCTTCTTGCACAATAAAGGTAATCTTTACTGGGTATTTTCAAAATTATCAACCACAATAAGTTACAAATAGAGTATATTTATAAAATATAGGTCTTTTTCCTAACTCAGAGACAAGGATTACCCTGTTTTTATATAAATAGGAGGATTAGAAAATGCTTGGTAAGAAAAAAATGGAGCGAGGGCAAGCGATAGTATTACTTACCCTTGCTATTGTTAGCTTGGTTGGCTTCACAGCCCTTGCCATTGATGGCGGGAATGCCTATTCAAATAACCGCCAAGCCCAAAACGCAGCAGATACTGCAGCCCTTTCTGCTGCGTTAGCTAAAATAAGAAATAATGACTGGAATGCCACTGCGCTAAACATCACAGCCAGCAATGGCTTTGACGACAACGACTCATCCGTTACAGTTACAGTTCATAACCCTCCTCAAAGCGGGGCTTATGCCAATTGCTCGAGTACCGCCTATGATTGTAATGAATATATTCAAGTTATCATCGAATCAGAGGTAGAAACTTTTTTTGCCCCCGTCGTTGGTATTGACACAACCAACAATAGAGTGGAAGCTGTAGCTCGCGCTAAACCAGCTACAACCCAGGTTCTCTTTAACGGGAACGCGGTTGTGGGTCTCAACCCCAGAGCATCACGTCACGGAAGTAACCCCTGTGGATTTGATACAGGCAATAGCAACGCAGACAAATGGATTCTTGAAGGCGGTGGTATTTTCTCAAACGGTTGTGCATACTCTAAAAACAATGACTCGGTGACCCTTCCTCACGACAAATGTGTCACAACAGTCACCAGCGCTGACGGCTTCACTTGTTCGCAACCCAACCAATCGGCTCTAGCTTATAGTACAGAAGATATTGCCGCAATGATGCCCCCAACCCCTGCCTGTGACGATACCGCTGAAGGTGGCTACAATATCGAAACCCTAACCAGTGGTCATCACGCAGGCGAGGATTTCAACTTCATCAATGGCATCTATTGCATAGACGATTTTGAAATATTGTTCCAAGACAATGTTATTGTCAATAATGCCACCATCTATGTCACAGACACAGATTTTGACGTGAAATTCGCAGCAGGGCATGGTTTCGGTGGCACAGCACCTGCAAGTGGACCCTACGAGGGTTATTATCTAATCATAGAGATGAGCAATACCCCTTGCGAACGCTATCAAGATCATGGTTCTCAAAGTATTGAGTTTCGCGGTCACTCAAGTATAGGAATAGTAGGTACCATTCTTGCTCCTACAGCGTGTATTGATTTTCGAGGAAATTCAAATGGGGAAGTCACCCACAGTCAGGTTATCGGCTACAATGTCACATCCAATGGTAATGCCGACGTTTTTGTTTCCTATAACCCAGAAGAAAACGCGACAGCCTTCATCTCTCCACAAATCGAACTAGCAGAATAACATCTCGCCCTCGACCTGAATTTGCTTCCCCTATCTCGGCAGCTTGCTCCTTTCAGCAGGCTGCCGTTTTCTTTTTATTACACCAATCAAGATATATTACGCCCTCTACAAATAGAATCAGCTGAATAAAATACGATCAACCTATCTATTTTTTTGCCACCATCCCTTTTTCCCGAGCAAAATCCCTCAAATATCTACATCTAAAAATCATACGTTATTTCTTCACATTTCAGCTGGCAGTACTTAAGTTGGAGTGAAACACACCAAAAGGAAAAACACTTCCTGCGCCAGGAAAACAATTAGCGCTACTTTTCTATTTAGGCACCCACACTAAAACAGGGACACCCTTACAGTTTTGTAATTGTTGTACAGAGATAAATCAGATATACTATATGTAGTTTTATAAGTTTTATGCTTTGGAGGCATCATGTTCTTGAAAAAAAACCGAGCTGAACGAGGGCAAGCGATTGTCCTAATTGCCCTAGCCATCGTTGGCTTAGTTGGATTCACGGCCCTTTCCATTGATGGAGGCCTTGTCTTTTCAGACCGACGCCAAGCTCAAAACGCAGTCGATACAGCCGCTATGGCTGCTGCGCTTGCTAAAATAAGAGGTAACGACTTTTCAAGTACTGCTCTAGCACTTACTGTAGCTAACGGCTACGACAATAATGGGACATCAAATATTGTCGCCATTACGACAGCGAGTACCCCAACGGGTGAATGTCCAGATACGGGAACAGATATCACTGTAACTATTACTTCCAATATAGACACCGTATTTGCTCCGGTTGTTGGAAGAGAGCAAATGACCAATATTGTTTCAGCAACATCACGTGCGTGCGATGTACACACAGTTGGAGGCAGCCCTCTCTATAACGGCTCATCCGTCTTCGCAACAAAATCCGGGACTTGTAATGGTGCAAATGGCTCATCCATTCTTGTTAGTGGTAGCAGTCATGTACAGATATGGGGCGGGAATATGGGATCAGCTTCAACAGATGGTAGCTGCTTGAGATTTCAAGGCGGTGAAGCCCAATTGAAGAAAGAGGAATCCGGAACCGCTTGTGCAGATGTGATCACAGCTGCATCTAGCGGCGGCACCTTTACGAATCTAAAAGGCGAGGACGGGTGTGGAAATGTAAATTACGGGCAAACTTTTGATGCTCCACCTGCTGACTTAGGCATTACCTGTACAGGAACTGCAACAAAAACAGGGAGCTCAATGAGCCCAGGCAATTACACAGGCACTTTCCCACCATCAGGTGTTGAAACATTATCATCAGGCACTTATTGCATCAACGGTGATTTCCAAATGAATGGAGGAGATAAACTTACAGCAACTGGCGTAACTATTGTCATGAATACTGGGAGAATACAATGGAATGGCAATATGGAAATGGATATTTCAGCACCAACTAGTGGTCCTTATGCAGGATTAGTTGTATACGCCCCTCCCTCAAACACCAGCCAAATGACGATTAATGGAAACGGCAATGTTGACATGTCAGGCACATTTTTAGCTCAAAATGCCCCCTGTGATTATGTTGGCAGCGGGCAACTACAAAAACAATATATGCAATTCGTTTGCTATACTTGGCAAATGAACGGCAATGCCCAAGCCGAAATTATGTGGGACGCCAGCAAGTTATACTCCCCCGAACTTACTGAAGCTCCTGTAATTTCTCTCCTACACTAATTATTTTCAACTGAATCAAAAAAACAGTGTATTATTGATACACTGTTTTTTTGATTCAGTTCTATTTTAAGTACGCCTGCTCGAAATATATTTTCGAGTATAATCCGCTCTGCTTGCGGAACATATCCACAAGCGGGAAAGACAGCGCATGATCCTGAGTTCTTTCAGGATGACGAGGAAGAGGGTTCTCCATCGCAAGATGGGAATAGGCCGCATAAATGCGGTTAAAAATCGAAAGATCAGCGGAAGCCCTCCGTGGTGTGCCACCACCCGACCACCTTTCCCTCCAAAAAAACCTTGCAACAAGGCGTATGGGTAACCATATGAGCAAAATGCAAAGGAGTGGCTCAGGAAGCGTCAAGTAAAGCGTTTACCACAAGGAGCACAAAGTTCCCGAAGAAAAACAAAAAAACTTTGTGCTCCTTCATGGCCTTCGTGGTTAAAAACTTGACACCTGACATATAAACACTGGAGGACTCTCATGTGTGGAATCGTAGGTTATATCGGACCCCGCGACGCAACCCCGATCATTCTTGGCGGCTTGAAACGCCTTGAATATCGCGGCTACGACTCGGCGGGCGTAGCTGTCTTGCAAAATGGCAGCATCGAAGTACGCCGTGAAGCAGGCAAGCTCTCAAACCTGACCAACTCGGTGCAAAACTCCCCTCTTAGCGGACATATCGGCATCGGGCATACGCGCTGGGCAACGCATGGCGCACCCAGCCAGCAAAACGCGCACCCCCATCTCGGGCAGACAGGCAAAGTTGTCGTCGTCCATAACGGGATTGTGGAAAACTTCCTCGAACTGCGTGATGAACTCAGCGCCGAGGGCGTGGACTTCAAATCGGAGACCGACAGCGAAACCATCGTCCATCTTGTAGAGCATTATATTGCCAGCGGACTTGATCTCGTTGAAGCGGCGCGCGCGACATTTACACATCTCAAAGGCGCAAATGTGGTCGTCGTCATGTCTGCCCACGAGCCGGACAAGATCGTAACAGCCCGCATCGGCAATGCGGGCGGCGTTGTGATTGGCTATGGCGACAACGACGAAATGTACGCCGCATCTGACATCCCCGCCATTCTTGAGCATACCCGTCGGGTCGTCTTCCTTGAATCGGGGCAGATGGCAACGATCACACGCTCGGGTGCGGCATACGAAACTGTAGACGGAACCAAGTTAGAAATAAGTCCGCAGACGATTGCTTGGGATCCCGTAGCTGCCGAAAAAGGCGAATATCGCCATTTCATGGAAAAGGAAATCCACGAACAAGTCCGCGCATTAACCGACACCCTTGCCGGACGTGTAGATTTCGACGAAGGGCGCATCCGCCTTCCGCAACTCAATCTTGATGAAGCCCTCGCCAAACGCATCCAAAAAATTTATATCGTGGCTTGCGGCACGGCGGCTTATGCAGGCATGGTCGGAAAATATCTGATCGAGTCTGTTGCCCGCATCCCCGTCGAGATCGATATCGGCTCCGAGTTCCGCTACCGCGACCCAATTGTGGATGAAAACACCGTCGTGCTGGCAATTTCGCAATCGGGCGAAACGGCAGATACACTGGCGGCGATGGAAGAGGGGCGCAGCAAAGGGGCGATTTTGTGGAGCATCGTGAATGCGATTGGCTCACAGGCGATGCGCGTTTCGGATGGTTCCATCTCGATGCAAACCGGACCCGAAATTGGGGTGGCTTCGACAAAAGCTTTCACCGCACCGATCGTGGATTTATACATGCTCGCCATTTTATTGGCAGATTTGCGCGGGACAATTGATCCCGTTAAACGCCGCCAAATGGTCGCCGACCTGCGCCTTGTACCTGATCTCGTTGGACAGGTGCTGGAGCGCGAAGCAGATATTGAGAAAGTTGCCCACGCGCTAAAAGACATCAAAGGCTGCCTTTATTTGGGGCGCGGCATCAATATGCCCATCGCTTACGAAGGTGCGCTGAAGCTAAAAGAGATTTCCTACATCCACGCTGAGGGCTACCCCGCTGGCGAAATGAAACACGGACCGATCGCCCTGATAGATGAAGAGATGCCCGTCATTTGCCTTGCGCCGCAAGACCCTTGGCACGAGAAAATGATCTCGCAAATTCAGCAGGCCAAGGCGCGCGGCGGCCCCGTTATCGCAGTCGCGACCGATGGCGATGATATCGTCGCCGACATGGCAGACCACGTCCTGTGGATCCCCGAAACCCCGTGGATGCTCAGCCCGGTGATAACGGTCATCCCCTTGCAGGTGCTGGCGTATCATATCGCTTCACTGCGCGGACTGGATGTTGATCAGCCGAGGAATTTGGCGAAGAGTGTGACGGTGGAGTAACAGTATTCAGTGGGTCAGTAATCAGTCGAGACTTCCGAAGTTTTCAAAACTTCGGAAGTCTTTTTTTGCGCTATAATCGCATCTATGTTCCTCCCCACTACTCGAAAAGAAATGCAAGCCCTCGGCTGGGATGCGCTCGACATCATCATCGTCAGCGGCGACAGCTATATCGACAGCCCCTTCATGGGGACAGCCGTGATCGGCAAGGTTTTAATGGATGCAGGCTATCGTGTCGGCATCATCGCCCAACCGCGCACCGATTCACTCGTGGATGTTGGCAGGCTCGGTGAACCCGAGCTTTTCTGGGGGGTGACGGCTGGCAGCATCGACTCGATGGTCTCGAACTACACAGCGCTTAAGAAAAAACGCCGCACCGATGACTATACGCCCGGCGGAGAAAATAACCGCCGTCCCGACCGTGCCACAATCGTCTATACGGGTCTCATTCGACGCTACGCAAAAGAAGTCAGCCCCAATAAACCAACGGCCCCCATCGTCCTCGGCGGGATCGAAGCCTCCCTGCGGCGTGTCCCCCACTACGATTACTGGACCAACAAAATTCGCCGCTCGATCCTTTTCGACACCAAAGCCGACTATCTTCTTTACGGCATGGCAGAAAAATCGACGCTGGAGTTCGCCGCCGCCATGCGTGACGGCTTGGATCCACATGAGATACGCGGCTTGAGCTATATCGCCAAAGAAGCCCGTGAAGGCTATCTCAAAATGCCCGCCTACGAAGTTGTCGCCAAAGACAAAATTGCATTCATCGAGATGTTCCATACTTTCTACAAAAATAACGATCCCATCCCCGCAAAGGGACTGACTCAACGTCATGGCGATCGTTATCTTGTCCAAAATCCACCAGCTCTTTACCAAACAGAAGAAGAGCTGGATGCCATCTATGCGCTCAACTACGAACGTGCGCAACACCCTTATTATGCAAAAGATGGCAAAGTGCGCGCGCTCGACACCATCGGATTCTCTATTCCATCTCATCGTGGCTGCTATGGCGAATGTAATTTCTGCGCCATAGCCGTCCACGAAGGACGCACGATCCGTTCGCGCAGTCAGGATTCCATAGTCTCGGAGGCAAAAGTCATCACGCGGCATCCCAAGTTCAAGGGTTATATCTCCGATCTGGGCGGACCAACCGCAAATATGTACGGTTACGAATGCGGGAAAAAGTTGAAATACGGCAACTGTCCAGCTAAGCGATGTGTCAGCCCGGGAGTCTGCCCCGTGATCAAGATCGACCACCGTCCCCATGCTGAAGTGCTGGAGAAGGTGCAAAATCTGGATGGTGTCAAAAAAGTCTTCGTCGCATCTGGACTGCGTTACGATATGATCTTGAGCGACACCGAGCATGGTGATAATTATCTGCAACAAGTCGTTACGCATCATACATCCGGACAAATGAAGATCGCCCCCGAACATACCGAAGATCATGTTTTGCATCATATGGGCAAACCCGGCACTGAATCGCTCGTCAAATTCAAAAATCGCTTTGAAGAACTCAATCGTAAGGCGGGTAAAAAACAATTCCTAACCTACTACATGATCGCCGCCCACCCGGGCTGTGATGATAAAGACATGCGCAAAATGAAGGGTTTCGTCAGCAGCGAGCTGCGAATTTCGCCCGAGCAAGTGCAAATCTTCACCCCGACACCCTCCACGTATTCAAGCGTGATGTACTGGACAGAGATGGATCCTTTCACCCTTGAACCGATGTTCATCGAAAAAGACATCGAGCGCAAGCGAAAGCAAAAAGACATTATCACGCAGAAGCCTCAACGGCAAAAATACCAAAGAAGTCGATAAGGAGTTTATTTATATGAAAAATATTCTCATCATCGGTTCTTCTGGTCACGCCAAAGTCGTGATCGACATCATCGAAAAAGAATCCAAATATCAAATTCTTGGGTTACTCAGCCGCGACCAAGCTGCGGGGGAGAAAGTCTTTGACTACGAGATATTGGGAAAACAAGAAGAACTAGGCACCTTACTCAAAGAGCATACGGTTAACGGGATATTTGTTGCCGTTGGCGATAACTTCATGCGCTCTAAAGTTTCTAATTTCTTGGCAGAAAATCACCCCCAGCTTGAGATCATTTCTACTATTCATCCCTCTGCTATTATCGGCAGGGATGTGAACATCGGCAAGGGGACTGTCATCATGGCAGGCGCAGTCATCAACCCATCATCGTCAATTGGGGATTTCTGCATCATTAACACAAATGCATCCCTCGACCATGATTGCATTATGGGCGATTTCTCCAGCCTCGCCCCCGGCGTCATCACAGGCGGCGATTGCCAAATTGGAGAATACAGCGCAATCGGTATCGGCGCAACGCTTCTACATGGCATTCAGATCGGGAAAGAAACTGTGATCGGGGCTAACTCGCTTGTCAATAAGAATATTCCCCCTTCCAATATCGCCTACGGCATCCCGGCAAAAGTCATTCGCAAACGGGAAGCGGGCGAGAAATATCTATAGGACTTACGCAAAATGCTTTTTTGTCTAGTAGCAATGCTCTGCGTTGCTACTTTCTACAGTGTCCCAACGCAGAGCATTAGCACAAGGACTTAAAAATGCGTAAGTCCTAATCTATAAAACATCCACAGATTGACTCAAACCGATCTGTGAAATCTGCATAATCTGTGGATATTGCTTATTTCACCATCTCTTCCAAAATCCCCACCAATTCATCTGCCAACTTAGCGCGGTCAAAGCGCTCTTCTACATATGTCCTGCCTGCCTGCCCCATTTCGCGGCTACGAGCGGGGTCTTTTGCTAGTGTCATCATCGCACCTGCAAGTGCTTTTGCATTCCCCGGCTCGGCAAAAATACCACATCCCGCTGCATCCACTACCTCGCGGACAACGCCGTCAATTGCCAGCACAACGGGTTTTGAAGCTGCCATATAGTCGAAAACCTTGTTCGGGTAGGTCGCCTTATACCACTCAATCGGCTTTAATATCGCAAGGCAGGCATCCGCTTTAGCGAGCGCATCTGCCATTTCGCTTTTTGGCACAGAGGGGAGAAAGATCACATTCTGCAACGCCATCTCTTTGGCGCGCGCCTGCAAATTGGCTTTTTCCTTGCCGTCGCCGAGCAAAACAATTTCTACAGCGTCGTCTTCCAAAATTTTAGCAGCGTCTAAAACGAGACCAAGATCATTCGACATCCCATGCGCACCAGCGTAGAGAATGCTAAAGGACATTTTAACGGTGGATGATTGAATTGAATCTACCGTTTTTTTAGCGGAATCAAACATCCGCACGTCCGCACCGTTTGGGATCAACTCGACGTGCTTCGCTCCCAAGTCCCGCACGTGGTCGGTGTATCCCGGGCTGTTGACCATCACCCTATCTGCATTCCGATAAAGGAAACGCTCCAGCCATTCGGATGCGCTAATCAGCGTCTTGTTCGTCAAAACACCGACGGCAATAGCAAAGGCGGGCCATAAATCGCGAATTTCGAGCAAAAAGGGAACGCGTTTGAGACGCGCCAGCGCCCAAGCCGTAACGCCCTGAAAAATGGGCGGGGATGTCCCCCAAACCAAATCGACATTTTTGACGCGCAACCCAGCGATGAAAGATGATGCCATAAAAGAAAGGAAGGCGAAAACGCGATGCACGAAGGATTTATTATGCGCGCGGTATACATAGGCACGGATGATGGTGATGTCTTCTTCGGCGGTCTCTTCTTGCTCACTGCTCGCCCCCGTTAAATAACTAACAGGGCTGGCGATGATAGTCACACGGTGTCCACGTTGAACAAGGTGACGCGCCAGCTCATGGTGGCGTGTTCCGCCGGGTTCATTGATAGCGGCAAAGGCTTGATGGATGATGAGGATGTGCATGGGAATCAAGTATCAGGTAATTAGGGATCAAGAATCCGGGAATTTGAATTCAGTGATGAATTGTACTTCATTGGACACGGTAACTTCGAGCGCAAGCGAAAGCACAGGGATTTTGACTCCATAAGTCGGGGAATACCAGCCGCGGGTGGGCGGGATTTCGGCATCACCGTGAAGAAGCTCTCCCGCACGAGCAAGCGTAACAGATGATGAATGATCAGCGATAAGTGATGAGCGAAGAGTGAGTTTCATAAGGCCCTGTGACGTTTCTAAACTCATTTCTATTTCCTTATTTCTGCTCTCTACTTTCCACTCGCCATTTATCAAAAGCCAATGCAAACGATAAGTCTTTGGTAATTGGGATTTAGGGATTAGGTGGTCTTCTACATGCCAAGTATTTTCTTCAAAGCTAACTGTGCGGCGATGGGTGACACCCGATTTACGATAACCATTATGCTCTGCAATAATGCGACTATCAGATTTTTCGACCACCCGCCCACGCGACCAATCCAGATACATGAAGCGACTGGCGCGGGTCATTTGGTCTTGATTGTTGACAGTGACAGTATTATGAAATTCTGTTGCGGGGAGGGGATTATCCCAAGGAGATTCTGCGTTGTATAGATAAGTACCCGGGTCGAGGGCGATATTTTCTCCACGCCACCAAAGGTCAAGATGGAGTTGGTCGGCATGTGCGAGGCGGAGGTTGCCGTTGGCGGTGCGGAGGTGTGCCCAGGTGGAAGATGCGGGGTGCAGTGTGCAAGGGGCAAGGTTGGAAGGCTCTTTTTCCTTCAACGTTGAACTTTCGACATTGAACCACAAACTCATTTCATCCCATGCGCCTGTTTCAAAAGGTTTTTCATCGAGAAAGGCTTCTGACGCAGCATTGACGACAGGGCGAAAATCACGGAAATCGCCATTGGCGAGGGGGAAAATATACGCGCCATCATTTGCCCCGAGATTGATGGCATTGCCTGAGATGGGGTCTGTCAACTCCGCAAGCCAGCGCATTGCGTTGGAAAGATTCTCTTTTGTTTTTTGAGTCATCCATGAAGCACACGAAGAAGCACTAAGTTTTGTTTTTTCTTCGTGAACTTCATGTCCCTTCGTGGTAAAAGCACTTACCCATAATCCCAATTGCAACATCAAGCGATGATAATTCACACTGCGCTGGATATATTCCCCGTTTTCATCAATTTGGTTTTCAAAGCTCCAGTTAAGCCATTTGATGCCAAGTTTGCGCCATTTTTCCGCTTTGGGATGATCGGGCAGGGCAAGGGCGGCGGTGTAGAGGGCTGCGGCTTCGCTGGTGAGGTGATTGTTGTTTTGAGAACGGGCGTAGAGGAGGGTGGGCGTGATGCGTGATGCGTGTTCGGCAATGGAACGGGTTATTCTGTTTTCCAGTTCTGCAGTTGTTTCGGTTGAGTTCGAAAACACCTGCGCTGTCCAAACAAAAACCATTAGCCTAAGAGCTACTTCTTGTCCGTTCATCCAGTGGGGCCCCATATTGACAGGATTGACTTTGTCGAAAATCTCGAAATAGCGCCAAAATGCTTTGGCGTATTTTTCGTCACCGCTGGCGAGATAGGCGCGTCCGAGGGTGAATACCCAGCTAAAGCGAGCGGGCTCCCAGAGCAGTTTCAAGTCGCAAGTGGCAAGAGACAAGTTGAGGGCGGTATTCAGTTTTCGGTATTCAGTGGGCGGGATTTGAGCTTTGTCGGTTTCGTAATCTGCCCAATGGGAGAGGGGATGATCGAAGTCGAGTTTAATTTCAGTGAGTTCGCTGCCAAAGATGCGGAATTTACCATCTACGATGTGATTGGCTTCGATGAGGAGGGTTTGGAGACCATCTTCGCCGAGGGTGGAGAGGAGTTTTTCGCGAGAGGGAAGGGTGAAGAGAGTGTTCAGTTTTCGGTGGTCAGTATTCAGATTTTGGGGTGTCCCCCAACGATAGTAACCTGTTTTTAGCCTAAGTTTGTATAACGCAAACAACCCGACTTGAATGAAGCCAAGTTGATGAACGATTTTTAGAAGACGTTTTGGATGCAAAATTATCTATCCTGAAGTACGGGCGATGGAAAATATGGAACGCGGATTCTCGCTGATTGTAGGGATTTGCGCGGATTTAAAACCTTTGGTTTTGATCTGCGTAAATCCGCAAAACTCGCGCAAATCTGCGTTCTATTTTATCTCGACCTTCTTCCCACTCCGCAACGACTTAACCGCAGCGAAACTGGCTTTGGTCACGCCGATCAACCGCTCGTAGGGAATGGGTACTTCGCTCGTTTTCACAGCATTCTCCAGCGCAAGCATTTCATCCTTCCAGCCTTTATCTTGACCGAGGCGGTTTTTAATCGTTTTGCGTTTGCCATTATGCACCATTTCCAGTGAGCGATAGTCGTTCAACGTAGCAACTTTGCCGCCGCCGAAGACTTCAACACGTTCTTTGGGCACGGATTTGTCGCCGTTCGCAAGATAATCCACTACGCCAATTGAGCCGTCGGGGAAGGTGAAGGTCATGGAGACGTTATCTTCGCGATATTTGCCATTATCGGGGAGAGCATATGCGCTCACACTGATGGGCGATTCGCCGACTAAAAAGGTCACGAAATCAATGAAGTGACAGCCTTCGCCGATGATGCGTCCACCGCCCTGTTCGGGGTCATGCAGCCAATGTTTGAGCGGGATATAGCCAGCATTAATACGATAATGGATATGAAGCGGCTCAACGCGGTCGCTATAGAAAGCAGAAAGTTGGCGAGCTAGGGGTGCAAATCTGCGATTAAAACCAACAGTGAGTATTGCGTGTTGCGTATTGCGTAACTGATCACTGATCACTGACAACTGCTCACTGTCTACTGCCAACGGCTTTTCGACAAAGACATTTTTACCCGCTTGTAACGCCTGCACAACCAAATCGGCGTGGGTGTCGTGGCGGGTCAGGATGGCAACGGTATTCACATTCTCATCGTTGATGATCTCATCCGCGCTCGAAGTGGCGTAGCGAAAGCCAAATTTCTTTGCAGAGTGTTGGGCTTTCAACCCACCCGCCGAGGCGATGCCGACCAGTTCCATATTGTCGGCTTTCTTGATAGCGGGGAGAAGTGTCGCGTTTGCGTAAAGACCAGCGCCGATAACGCCTAATTTGACGAGTGATGCGTGAGAAGTGGCCGAAGGAAACTCAACCCTAGTCCCTGCTCCCTGATTACCTGCTTCCTGATAAGTCAGAACCACCCCAATAAAAGGCTCTTCCTGCTTGCCCGTGATCACATCATAGGCTTCAGCCGCATCCGCGATGGGGAAACGGTGCGTGATCAGGCTTTCAACTTTCAATTTTCCACTTGCTAACAACTCGACCACGGCCTCAAGATTACGCCCTTCTGTCCAGCGGATAAAACCAATCGGATAGTCGATGCCACCTTCTTCGTAGAGCGGATCATAGCGACCAGGCCCATAAGAGCGGGAGTTAATGAAGGAGAGTTCTTTCTCGAAGTAAATTTTACGCGGAAATTCCAACCCGACAGCGCCCGTTGCGACGATATTTGCGCGGTCGCGCGCGATTGAACCTGCTAACGTTACCGGATCATTGGATGGGGTGTCAGCGCATATCACCACCGAATCTGCGCCGCGATTAACGGTAAACGCCTGGACAGAATCTTCCGCTTGGGTACGGAAGCAAGCTGAAAGACCGAACGATTCCGCAAGGGCAACCCGTTTGGGGTCCACATCAATGCCGATGACTCGGCATCCCGCTGCAGCCGCCAACTGCATCGTTATCAATCCTAATAAACCGATCCCGATCACGGCAACGGTCTCGCCCAGCTTGGGTTCCGCGAGACGAAATCCGTGCAATGCGATGGCGCCGAGGGTGGCAAAAGCGGCACTCTCGAAATCGAGATGATCGGGGATGGGCGCGAGCAAATTGCGCGGCACAACGGCGTATTCGGCGTGAGAAGCGTATCCGCCGCCCGCACAGGCGACGCGCTGCCCGACGTGAAAACCATCCATATTTTCGCCAAGTTCAATGATCGTGCCCGCCGAAGAATAGCCCAACGCCATCGGCTCATCGAGCTTGTTGAAGGCGGCTTGGGCGGTGTTGAGCAGCCCTTCGCGGAAGGCTTTGTCGATGACCTGCTTGACAAGATCGGGGCGCGAGCGAGCTTTGCCAACGAGCGTTTTCTCAGAAAATTCGACGACCATCCGCTCAGTGCCAGCAGAGACAAGCGATGCAGATGTTTTGATCAATGCCATGTCCTTGCGCGGGCTGGGGACAGGGACCTCTTCGACAATGGCTTGTCCGGTTTTTAGGTTTTGGAGGAGTTGTTTCATAAGGTTCGTTTTCTCGTGATTCCGTTGTTTTATTTGCGCCTGACAGTATACCGCAAGAATAAGAAGAAGATATATTTATCTTACTAAATGAGTAATTTGTAAAATTCATGACATTTACAGAAAAAACCAAGCCAAAAATACCCATCTGTGCAATAATTCAGCAAGGATAAGTCGCTCAATCAGGAGTATAATTGGCGCACTTAAAATAATTTCACAAGGAGAAATCCCTTGACTGACCCACGTGTAGAAAAATTTGCCCAGATCCTCGTCGACTACTCAGCTCGTATTGTAAAAGGCGACCGTGTTTTGCTTGAAGGCTCTCAAGCTGCGATGCCGCTAATCCGTGAACTCTATAAACAGATCATCGAAAAAGGTGCTTACCCTGTTCCGATGGTTTGGGATTTTGCGTCACAAGATGCAACCTTCTTAAAATATGCTTCTGACGAACAACTCGATTTTGTTCCGCCCCTGCACAAAATGGCCTACGAACAATTCGAATCACGCATTCGCATTCATTCATCAACCAATACCCGCGCCCTGAGTGGCATAGATACAAATCGCTTGCAACGACGTGGAAAAGCACTCGGTGCAATTACTGCCACGCAAATGAAACGCGGCGGCGCTGGCGATTTCAAATGGGTTACCACCCTTTTCCCCACCGAAGCCTATGCCCAAGATGCTGAGATGAGCTTCGCAGACTACGAGGATTTTGTCTATCGTGCCTGCCACGCCACCGAAGACGACCCAATCGCCTTTTGGAATAGCGTCAGAGAAAAACAGCAAGCCGCAGTCGATGCCATTCAAGGGCACGATCAAGTCGTATTACGCGGACCCAATGTTGACCTGACCCTCTCCATCAAAAACCGCACCTTCCTGAATTCTGCTGGGCTTTTCAATATGCCCGATGGTGAAATCTACACAGGTCCCGTCGAAAAATCAGTCAATGGCTGGGTCAAATTCACTTATCCCGCTATTTATAACGGCGTCGCGGTTGAAGGCGCAGAACTGACCTTCAGCAATGGCAAGGTTACCAAAGCGAAAGCTGACAAAAATCAGGATTATCTGCTCAAGATGCTCGAAACCGATACAGGCTCCCGCTATCTGGGCGAATTCGCCATCGGCACAAACTTCGAGATCGACAAGTTCACCGGTCAAATTCTCTTCGATGAAAAAATCGGTGGCTCCTTCCACATGGCACTCGGCGCAAGCTATCCCGAAACAGGCGGCAAAAACAAAAGCGCCATCCACTGGGATATGATCTGCGATATGCGCAAAGATTCAGAAATCCACGTAGACGGCGAACTCTACTATAAAGACGGGAACTTCGCTTTTTAGCCGAAAGATCATAGTTTAAAAGTAAAAGATTGGAGAAATCTATTCTCCAATCTTTTTTTATTTAATTTGGGATGAAAAGCCGCGCCAGACTTACTTTAGGCTTGCCACCGTATCTTCTCAATAAATAGGGGTAAGCAAAAAGGAGGGGAGGCCTTTTAATTTT
>JABGQU010000156.1 GCA_018648605.1 Anaerolineae bacterium
AAATTAAAAGGCCTCCCCTCCTTTTTGCTTACCCCTATTTATTGAGAAGATACATTTGTTTTTTGCATATAGGTTTTATATGCTTCGCCGAAATGTTCAGCCATCATCTTTTCTTCGCGTGGCATCCGTGTGAGATAGAGCGGCGTAAAGAGAATGATTAGCCCGAATCCGGCGACCCAGTTGTGGAGGAGCAAAGGTTGAGCAATTGCCCACAGGAACATCGCCGCGTACACAGGGTGTCGAATGTAGGCATATACGCCAT
The DNA here is from genome assembly GCA_018648605.1 of Anaerolineae bacterium. Classification (GTDB taxonomy): domain Bacteria; phylum Chloroflexota; class Anaerolineae; order Anaerolineales; family Villigracilaceae; genus Desulfolinea. The sequence goes on from JABGQU010000156.1 coordinate 263, forward strand.
TTGAGACGAGTGTTTGCCCGGTTAATATTTCCATACGAGCAGACCAGTTATTTCCCAAGTCTGCGTAGGCGCGTCCGTATAGCCAGAGCGAAGCGCCAAAAATAATTACGCCAAGCCAAGATGCCCAATTAGGCAAACTGTAATTGGCAAAAGAGAGCAGGTTGCCAAAGATATAGAAAAAAGGCGCGAATTGCCAAAAGACCCAGGTGGTCAGTTCAAGGAAAATATCCCCAGGCAATGCAACCAAGGCTACGCGTTCTTTACGCTTGTAATCGCGTACACGCGGGATGTATATGCCGATCTGGTAGACCAGCACTCCGATGATCCAGATGATGTGAAAGATATTCATTTTATGATCCAAAGATTTGTACGCTGCGGATGATAATTAAAATCCATAGTCCAAGTACAGCGGCGAGCATATCTACAGTAGAGTTTGCCAGAGAAACGAGAGCGCCTGACCATGAATGCAATAAAACATACGGGGAAAGAAAAGGTGATGCTGCCATGGAAAGACGATCAGAGCGTTGGCGAATTGCTTTGGTGAGTAAAACTACGCCGATTGGAATAGACATAGGCCATAAACTGGCATTCCAATCGAAGCCAATTGGTTCAAGAAAGCGTTCAGGCCAGAAGCCGAAAAGAGCGAAAGATAGAAGTATGCTGATAGATACGGGTGAAAAAACGCGCAGAGCTTCTTTTATGCCGCCTTTTCTCCAGGCTTCGATAAGCCAGAATAAAACTAACCCGGCAGTTAGTTGTGGTTTGATAAGAACAAAGAAAAGCCCAATTTGCGGGGGCATGAAAAAGCCGAGCAATGTCATCCAGTCGATATTGGCATTAAGCAAACAATGAATTACAGGAGGAGATGCAATAAATGCGCCAACTACGATTGGGTTTCCGCCCATTCTATAAGCTGTATAAGCAAAGGCAAGTAAACTAACTACAAAAAAAGCAGCACGTCCTATATCCGGGGGAAGCCAGGCGAATGGCAAAATAGGCAGAACGGCCCAAGGAACGTAACGAAACCCGATCAAGGTATAGGGGCTTTTCCCAGATAATACCGCCTGACCTGTAGGATAAAAAGTTTCATACCAATCAATTCCACCCTTTAAATAGCGCGCTCCTACTAATGTGAAGACAGTAAACAAAGTGGCACCAATAAGTATCTTCCAAAGCAGGGGAATAAGTCGTTCTTTGTTCATACCTTTTTCCAAATTTGTGCCCACTCATCGCGTAGGAAGTTTCCAAGAATGGTATCTGCCATGCCTTGTGCGGGGAGCACGTCGCCATCTGGCTCAACATAGAGCCAAACTTTGCCGGCACCATCGGGGATATGTTCCTCGGCGGTTTCAAGCGCGACAGGATGATGTGTCGAGTAGGGGACGGGCAGATCCCACGTTAACGAGACGCCCATATTTGCGGCTTGTTCCCGTGCAAATTGCAGCGTCTCCACCTGATCGGGCGAGGCGCTGAGCGAGAGCGCGTTCAAATCAAGGGATGCCAGCCTTTCAAATGTGGCAGCGACTTTGGGCGCATTCTCGGCGGTGATCGTCAGATGAACGGTGGTGTGAATATCCTCCGGCAGGATGGTTTCCAGCACCTTCCATGATTTTTCATTTTCCGGCTGAAGGATGAAAAGCAAATGATCCAAACCCGTTTGAAGCAGGGTGTTGAGATAATCTTTGTCTGCGAGTTTCAGCCCATCGGTAAGCAATCCGCTCACCATGCCTTTTGCTTCGGCGTAGGCGATCAGTTCGAGCAGGTCGTCGCGCAGGGTTGGCTCGCCCCCCGTAAATGTGACATGCGGGATTCCAACGCCCCAGGCTTTGTCGAGAATAGATGTCCATTCAGCGGTAGCAAGCTCACGGTCGACTCGTTTCGTCGGTGCGTCGTCGGCAGTCGCGCCTTTGGGTAGGGCATACGTGAGAGCGCAATCCAAACGTAATGGGGCAGTCAATCCAGCTGAATGGGGACTGATGCGTTCAAATCCCAAATATGAAACCGGGTCTAAATCTTCGCTGTGGACGAGGCTCTCGATCCGCTCACTGAAAAGATGATAATCCTGCAAGGCTTGCTCTTTTTTGACACGGTAGCGTTTGGCGACAGCACTGGCAGCCTCGACAGAAGAAGTCCCCTTGATAAAGTGATAGGCATACTCGGTAGCGGTGGGGTTGAGATGCAGCACCGTAGCAGCGTTGACGACGAGTAGACTGCTGCCGTCGCCGTGCATTCGCAGATGCAAACGGTAGGGAATTTCATCATCTTCAGGCGATTGAAAGTGAAGTACGCCCGCAGGGAGGGGTTTGGCGGGGGTAAAAAAATCTCGGATGCTATCAAGAATACTCATGGGATGCTCCTTATTTGCATTCGTAGGAGATGCTAGATTTCCAAAAGGTCAAGTTTTACAAAATTCTCTTCTTTAAATTGCAGAGGGCAGCCACCGCCACACTCGGCAAGCAGATCACAGCCGCCACATTTTGACGGTAAATTCTGCCGCTCACGCAACTGCACCGAGAGCTTGTGATTCCAGATCGAGTGCCAGCTATCGTGCAGGATATTGCCAACCGGCGTGTAATAGGATTGGCAAGGCAGCACTGCGCCGTCTGGTTCTACGCACATATTGTAGAGCGCAGCCGTACAGCCCTTAATGCCCAGATCGAGCTTCATCGGGTCAAAATTGCAATATTGCGTCGGCGTATACCAGACCAGTTTTTGACCGCGCAAATCGGTCTTGAAGCGGGCGATCTCCAGCAGCGGTTCCAGTTCGCTTTCAGGCAGTCCCGTGCCAACGGTTTCACCATGCCCTGAATAGATCAATGCATTCAATCCGACAGTCGGCACGCCGATCTCTGCCAGAAAATCGAGCGTGGCGGGGATAGTGTGGACATTATCTCGCAGCATGGTCGTATTCGTCATCACGTAGAGCGGTGTTTCTAGCACGTTTCGCAAGCCCTGGATGGTCTGCTTATGCGCGCCTTTCAACCCGACCATTTCATCGTGGATTTGAGCATCATCCGATTCGACCGTGATTTGAACGTGGTCCAGCCCCGCAGAGACCAGTTTGTTGAGGAAGTTTTTATCCGTTAAACGGCGGGCATTGGTGTTGAGTCCTGTTATCTGACCGTTAGCTTCCGCATGAGCGATCAGTTCCGGTAAAAACGCCATCAGGGTTGGTTCACCGCCCGTAAAGACGATATGCGGAATGCCCAATTCCCAGGTAGTATCGAGAACTTTTTTCCACTCATCCACGCTCATGGAGGGGAAAGTTCGCTCACGGGCGTTGTAGCAGTGGGCGCAATCATTATTGCATTTGTACGTTAATGCCAAGTCCATGCGATAAGGTGCAGATGGGCGTGCGCTGAAGGGCATATTCATTTCGAGATCCAACTCGTGGACAGGGCAAGCGCCATCAGGACGGATCAGATTATCTAGTTGAAAGTTCAATGTTTGCAGGTCAGTGCGCACATCTTTTTCACTGACTGAATACGCACTGCACACAGCTTTTATGATCTCGTTTTCACTTTTCTCTTCAAGCAAGAGATATGCCATTAACGCTGCGGTCGGGTTCAGGTGCATAACCCGATTGGCGTTGACGATCAACGTGCCGTGACCATCGCCGTCCAGCCGCAAGTGGATGCGAGATTTCTCCACATCCGTTTCGCGGCGGTAGTGGAAGAGTCCGGCTGGTAAGTTTGTTGCGCTTGAATCTGTGCTAAATATATTTTTTATTGTGTCTGTAAATGCCATTTTGTTTACCTATAAAATTACAGTTCCTGAGCGGAGGGCGAACGAAGTGAGCCTGTAGTCGAAGGACGGCGTTTTGAAAATCCGCTCTTACCCTGAAGGGCACACGTCGACTGCGATTTCGCTTCGCTACATCTCCGCTCAGAGACTGGATACTAATCTCTAACGCCCACCACCAGCGCAGGCGCAGGCGCAACCGGCGCAAGCACAGGCGCAGCCTCCGCCACCACCGCCACTTGAAGACGATGGCGGCGGGGGTGGGTTGGTGACGTTGGTGACCTTGCCCGTAAAGTCGTTTAGATTACCGATCACTTTTTGTGAGAAGCCCTGAACGCCAGTTACCATCGAAGAGGCAAAGTCTGCGCCGGGGAGTTGAGGCATTGACGAGGCGAGGCTTTTACCGCCGGATGATGGGGTTGGGAAAGGTTTTGATGTAGTGGTAGCACGTCGACCGTAGGACGGATCGTAGCGTCCCCACCACATGGGTACAAAAACGGGGCCACGCTGGAAAACATCGCGTGTGCGGTTGTCAAAATCCTTATCCAGCATTGTCCATTCGAGTGCTTCATCGTACATCTGGCTTTTTATCTCAGGTGTGCCAGCGGCTTCGATCTGGCGCCAGGCACGTTCCATGATGTTTTTGTAATAGGCGAGAGTCTCTTTGCGGCTGAAACCCTTCATTTTCTTTTCAAGAACACGGATGAGATTGACGGTCACTTTCTGAAGTGCTTTGCGCTGTGCCGCGCGGTTATTTTTGCCATCCGCGAAGGCTGCCAGAAAATCTTTTTCATATTCGTGCAATTTTGCAGGCAATGGTTCGGCGACCTTAAGCCTGAGCGGATCGCGTTTGATGACTTCAGCGGCGTTCTTCTTGATGACGCCGAAAAGGATCATTGTCATGACCTTGTCGAGCGGCTCCTGCATCAGGATGGCAGATTCGACAGCCGTAAGACCGCGTTTGATGCCGTGCCCTTCGATGGCGATCTTGGGTGGCATATATTTCAGTTTGCGTTTGCGTTGGGAGACACCTGCGAGAACCGGAATGCCAAGGAAGAAGAATGCGAAACCACAACACATCAGTGCGCCGACTATATCGTCTGCGCTAATGCCGAGCGTTTCAAAAAGTGATGGGCTGACAATCGCCGACGCAGGCACGTAACTCTTTGGGAAGGATGCTCCGAATTTATATTGTGTATAACCGTTAGCATTGGGACTTTGCCAAGTGTAAGAGACACGTCCATCGTTATTGATCTTGATCTCAGGCTCTTGTGCGCCGACCCAATTCTCAGGTAAATGATAGCGCGGCTCGTTCGGCTGAACACCAAGTGGCAAATGCAGGGAAACGCTTAGATCAGTATTTCCGCTGACATATTGGCTCCCAAACCAGTTTGTGCCGAAGACGGCACTGGCGTAATTGTCGTCATTATCGTCTGTATAGAGCACACGATCAATTTGCCCGATGTAAATATGCACACGTCCACTGCCCCCGGCTGGGATAGCATATCTGCCCATATCGACAGCAACACCAGAACCATCCCCTTGATAGTCAGATGAAATATCGACGGCGTTTCCATTTACGTCAGCGGTGATCGAGTTGGAGTGATAGTTATTATTGGGCAAGCCCACATCCACAAAGTCAATCGCGTGCGCGCCCGGGTTATTTCTGAAAAAGAAAGTGTAATCCAGCGACATTGTTCCGTCATCGTTCCAGTAAACGTGTATTTCTTCTTTTTCCAATTGGAACGAGTAGGATTGGGCAGACACACTGCTTGTAACGCTAAAAATGAGTATGAAAAGAAGGAGAAGAGGAAGTAAATGTTTTTTCATAAAAACTCCTTATGTAGGTTGTTTCAGTGCCACATGCTTTCTAATATTTATACTCGATTAATGAGCTGACATTATGCACTAACTGTCGAATCTGAAAAAATAGCACAAATTATCAAGGGGTAACTGTTACCTTGCGTCGCAGCGGGTGAAAAGGAGCATTCTTTATCATCGCTGGGTATTGTGTATCAAGTGCTGCGCGGGCTTCCGGAGTGATGCCCTTTTTTATATGAGTCAGGTATTCGGCATAATAAAACAAGCCCGTAAGAAACGATTCGCTTTCCACGCCCATAGATGTAGGCCAGGCTTCTTTATAGTAAAACTGATAAACATCGTGGCTATTGCGACCTACATAGTAATCTCTGGGTCCGCTTAAAAATTGGTATACATCACCTATATAAGGCTTGCTTGGCGCGGGGAGTAAATAAAAATTACCGATCCTAACCTGGCTGCAATCAAAACGCGTGATTAGATCCATGATCGGATCATCCCAAAGTGGTCTTTGGTTTTGCTTCTCAATATTCTGCCAGCTCTGGATGCTCTTTTGTAGCATCTCGGCGTAATCATCAATGCTTTTGGTGCGTTTGATACTATTTGCCAGACGTTTCAAGCCGGTTAAAAAATGTTGTGCTTTCATAAATCATATCTTTCGGGGAGATTAAAAAGAGGGGCTACGAAAACCGCCAAGTAATAAGTTTAGCGTCCGCCGCCGGCACAAGCGCAGGCGCATCCTGCACAGGCGCAGGCACAAGCGCAACTACTACCGCCACCGCTGCGGCCACCGCTCTTATAACTTCCTGATGATCGGCTGCTGGATTTATAGACAGGGGCAGGATTAGTAATATTGGTGACTTTTTTTGTGAAGTTGCCCAGGTCACCAACTATTTTCTGAGAGAAGGT
>JABGQU010000157.1 GCA_018648605.1 Anaerolineae bacterium
AAAGTGGACGACATAAACCGGAATCAGTGGATGATTTCACCGGAATCCGCATTTAATAAGATCGTCTTTCATTTTTTCTCCCTTACTTCCCTACAAAACTCTCCCTCCGTAATACGGAGGGAGAAAATACTATACGTTCTCTTCAATCACTAAAGCAGCCGCTAATGCCTCATATTCTTCCAAACATTCACGACATAGATCAAGATGATGTTTTACCAAAGGCATAGCTTCTTCAACATTTTCGCCGCGAGCTTTAAGTTCAACAAATTGGTCGACCAATTCATAAACTTCTCCACAAGATAGCTCCCGCTCTTCCGTCATTTCCAGCATTTTTAAAAACTTCACGGTCATCGCGGCATCATCGTCCATTTTTCTCTTCTTTGGCATAAACCAGTTAATAATTTTCTTGATCATCATATTTACTCATTAAATACAGCTAAAAGATCGGCAGGAGAAAGCCCTTCTCGTTCGAGACGACGTTTCAAACGCAAGCGGGCATCATGGATCAGTTTATACAAGGCATTTCGATTACTACCGATCCGTTCGGCAACCACATTCAGCGGCGTGCCTTGTACAGCTACCGCCATCATCACCTTATGCTGGTGCGGTGTTAGCTCCTCTTTCATTACCTGCTGAACCATTTCGATCACGTTTTTCCGTTCCAGCATCCCTTCGGGGCTGGGGTTTGGTGAAGCAAAACGTTCAGAGGGCATCTCATCGGGCTGACTGCCTTCTTCCAAACCATCTAGAGAGACTTCCTGCCACTTGCGTAAACGCAACTGCCCCAAACCGATATTCACACCGATTTTATAGACCCAGGTTGTAAACTTGCTGCGTCCCTGAAAAGTATCCAAACGATCCAGCACGCGCAAGATCGTCTCCTGAGCAGTATCTTCAATAAAGGTTTCAAAATGGCTGGATGTCGTCGGAAGCCAGCGAGATAAAGCCGAAGGTAAAACTCGCAAAAGGACAATATGCAGATCATCCAATGCGGCTTCTTTTTCTGCGCCTTCAGCGCGCAAATCGGCTAACCAAGTTTCATTATCACGGTTTATTTGCATAGCACAATTATAGCGCATTGATTAGAAGATTAAAAGCTTCTAATTCTTACCAAAGTAAGAGGGAGGGAATGAAAACCATCTTTCAAACAGCCCCCACCCAGCCTCCCCCAAATTCTAAAAGCTGAATTTAGGGGAGGGCAGAACATCCCCCTATTTTTATTTTTCAAAATGGGGGGACTAAGGGGGGGGGCGACAACTAAAAAAGGAGTTTCAAATGTTTTCTTTAAGATGGATAGTTATCTTACTCGCCCTTAGTCTAGGACTTGCCGCCTGCACATCTGCGGCATCCCCAACAGAATCCCCTGCGGAGCCGAACCTGCCCGAACCTGCTCCTGTTGTGGAGGCATCTCCTGCACCCCAGGCAGAGCTTCTCTCTCCCGATGAATCGCCGCCTTCCGGCGCAGCATCGCAATTCGCAACCGATTTCTCAAAACACAGCGTTTCTTATGGCGATATTCTCTCTGGCGGACCGCCCAAAGACGGCATCCCTGCCATTGACGCGCCGAGTTATGTTTCTATAGAAGATGCCAATGAGTGGATCAATGACGTAGAACCGATCATCGTCGTCGAAGTAGATGGTGAAGCACGGGCCTACCCCCTCCAAGTTTTGACATGGCACGAGATCGTCAACGACGAACTTAACGGTAAACCACTCGTCGTTTCCTTCTGCCCGCTTTGCAATACTGCCATCGCCTTTGAACGCGAATTCGATGGGCAAATTCTCGATTTCGGCACAACCGGGCGTTTGCGCTACAGCAACTTAATTATGTACGACCGCCAAACCGAGACCTGGTGGCAACAAGCCACAGGTGATGGTATTGCCGGGGACTATACTGGCGAACAGCTCACCTTTTATCCTGCTGCGCTGATCTCGTGGGCAGATTTCAAATCACAGTATCCCGCTGGTGATGTGCTCTCGAAAGATACAGGCTTCAACCGCAGCTATGGGCGCAATCCCTATGCTGGTTACGATGATATTAACCAAACACCCTTTCTTTTTGACGGGGTCTATATCGACAAACTCCCCGCGATGGCACGAGTCTTAACCGTTGAGTTAAACGGAGAAACAGTCGCCTACCCGTACGAAACGCTCGAAGAAATGGGCGCAATTAACGATGAAGTTGGCGGCGAAGAGATCGTCGTATTTTGGACAAAAGGAACCGCCTCCGCTCTGGACACGGCAGTCATTGAAGCCGGGCAGGATGTCGGGGCAGCGGTAGCCTATTCACGTCAGGGGCGTACCTTCATCGCTAAAGATGGAGTCATCTATGATGATGCCACTAGTAGCACCTGGAGTATCTTTGGCGAAGCCATCAGTGGTGAGCTAAAAGGTGAAACACTAACCCCCGTCGTTTCTGTGAATCACTTTTGGTTCTCGTGGGCGGCGTTCAAACCCGAGACGATGATTTATCAGCCATAAATTAACCGCCAAGACGCAGAGAAAAGATTAACACGAATACGCGAATAAAAACTCAAAAAAATAACTACTTAGCACGTCTTTGCGAGGCAGTTTTATCGCCGAAGCAATCTCTCCCAATGGCGTGGAGACTGCCGCGTCGCAAGAGCGTGCTCCTCGCAGAGATATTAAACAAAGTAGGGGTGGGTCTGAGACCCGCCCCTACGCATATCATATTTTATTCGCGTAATTCAGACCTGCAACGCACTCTCGCAAGTGCGTTGCAAGTCGGGGTTTTAGAGCAGACTCGCAGTGCAATGCATCTTTTCAGATGCAATGCACCGCTAAGAATCAAAAAGGGCGACCAATTGGTCGCCCTTACTTTTATGCTTTTATCCGCGAAAATCAGTAGAATCCGTTAAATCCGCGTTCTATCTTTTGAGCGTCCTATACTTCACACTCTTCGGCACATCGACTGATTTACCATAACGCTTGTGATAATCTTCTTCATAATCTGACCAGTTGCCGAGGAAGAGACGGGCTTGTGAATCCCCTTCAAAGGCGAGGATGTGGGTACAGATGCGGTCAAGGAACCAGCGATCATGGCTGACGACGACGGCGCAGCCTGCGAAGTTCTCAATCGCTTCTTCGAGGGCACGCAGGGTGTTCACATCGAGGTCATTGGTCGGCTCATCGAGGAGGATAACGTTTGCACCTTCAGTGAGCATTTTTGCGGTGTGAACACGATTTCTTTCACCACCAGAGAGTACACCAACTTTCTTCTGCTGGTCGGTGCCTGAGAAGTTGAAAGATGAGACATAAGCACGTGAGTTCATTTTACGTTCGCCGAGAACGATATTATCTGCGCCACCAGAAATCTCTTCCCAGACGGTTTTGTCGGGGTCGAGGGTGCGGTTTTGATCGACATACGCCATTTTGACGGTTTCACCGATCTTGACATTACCACCATCAAGATTTTCTTCACCAGTGATCATTTTAAGCAGGGTGGTTTTACCTGCGCCGTTGGGTCCCACGATGCCGACGACAGAGCCGGGCACAATATCTGCGCTGAAATCTTCGAGCAACAAATGCTCGCCATAGGCTTTGGTTATATTTTCCAAATTAATCACAATATCGCCCAAGCGGGGTCCGGGTGGGATGTAGATCTCAAGCTCAGAGCGGCGTGCTTCGCTTTCTTGCGAGAGCAGATTTTCATAGGCGGTTACACGCGCCTGCCCTTTGCTCTGCTTCGCTTTCGGCGACATCCGAATCCATTCCAACTCACGTTGGAGGGTTTTTTGGCGTTTACTTTCGCTCTTTTCTTCCTTGCGCAGGCGTTCTTCTTTTTGCTCCAGCCAAGATGTGTAATTCCCTTTCCAGGGGATGCCGTAGCCGCGGTCGAGTTCGAGAATCCACTCGGCAACGTTGTCGAGGAAGTAACGGTCATGAGTGACAGCGATGACGGTGCCTTTGTAATTTTGAAGATGATGTTCGAGCCAAGCAATTGATTCGGCATCGAGATGGTTGGTTGGTTCGTCCAGGAGAAGAATATCGGGTTCCAGTAGCAAGATGCGGGTGAGAGCGACACGGCGACGTTCACCACCGGAAAGCGTTTTTATGGAGGTATCCCCCGGAGGGCAGCGAAGTGCACCCATCGCCAATTCCAAGCGTGAATCCAGATTCCAGGCATCGACGTGATCGAGCGCATCCTGGAGCTTGGCTTGCTCCGCGATTAACGCATCGAAGTCGGCATCCGGCTCGGTGAAGCCGAGATTGACTTCTTCGTAACGGGCAAGCTGATCGACGATGGGCTGGACAGCTTCTTTGACGATCTCAATGACGGTTTTGGATTCGTCAAGTTGCGGCTCCTGCTCGAGGTAGCCGACGGTGTAGCCTTTCGACATGGCGATCTCGCCGATATAGTCTGGGTCGATGCCCGCCATGATGCGCAGAAGAGTCGATTTACCCGATCCGTTCAGGCCGAGCACGCCGATCTTGGCGCCGTAGTAGAAGCCGAGCGAAATATCTCGCAGGACTTGTTTGTTGTTGGGGGGATGGACGCGCCCGACGCGCACCATCGAGTAGATTACTTTTTGGGTATCTGTGGTCATTTTGGTTCCTGTTTTCAGTATTCAGTATTCAGTTTTCAGTGGTCAGTTGCGGGGTGATTTTACCTTGTTTTACCACGAAGGGACACGAAGATGCACAAAGGATTTTTCTTGGCAGCTGGGGGAAGAAAAAGACCTCCGTTTTGAGGAGGTCTTGGGTTGGTATTCGCTTAGATTTTTTTACGGTCTAAAACCAAACATAGCTTCGGGGTATTTCATGCTCAGGTCTGCCCAATCATATTCGGCATTCCCTTGCAGATATTCATCAAAAAAATGAACAGAGTAAAAATTGATAATTTCCAAACCAAGGTCGCCTTCAATGGGGCCTTTTAGCCCGAGCGCAACCGTCAGCGGGGAGAGCAGGGGTAGGCTGGAAAAATCGTAATGTTTAGTATCGCGAATGGTGAACTCGAAGAACTCGCCTGTAGAGGCATCGAGGAGATCGCCGATCAGGCCATAGTTGCGGGCGGGGTCGTCCAAGTCCCAGTTTTCGCTATGCATCAGCATGATAGGATGCGATAACCCCGCCGAGATGGCATCGGTAGAGAGGGGCTCAGACCATAAATCCATGACGAGGGCGGCTTTGCAGCGTGGGTCAGTGGCGCAGAATTCCACTGTCGCAGCTGCGCCGGTCGAGTGGCCGAAGATGCCCACTTGCTCGAGATCTATTTTTCCCGTGAGCAAGCCCAGGGTCGAGTCCGCACCCGTTCTTTCCAATTCATCCAGAACAAATGCCATATCATCCGCCCACTGCCGCACGAGCAAATTGGACGCAAGATCATATTCCGCCTGGGGAACACCGCTCGGTAACGCATTCGGGTTCCTGGGCACCTCGCGTCCGTCGGGGAAAACCGTCAGGATCGCGCCATGCGTATGATTGATCGCAACGACGGTATAGCCATGCGAAGCCAACTCCTCGACCTGAAAGATGTTTTGCTCCTTGAAACCTGCCCAGCCATGTGAAAAAACAAGCACAGGCGATTCGTTTCCGTCGATGGGCGGCGCATCGATGAAAGCATTTCCTTTTACATATTTGAGATGATTCAGCGCAAAGGATGGCAGGTCGATATAGGTTGCGATGGCAGGAGCGGCTGATTTGATATCTTGCATCCATTGGGATCGCTCGTTATCGCGCGTGGGTTCGGCTGGATACCAGACTTGAACCATGATCTCACGAGGAGCAGTTGCGTCGTCCCCGTAGATCTCCTGTCGGCTTGAATCCGTTAAATGAGCAACAGTTGTCCCGACCTGATAGGGCCCTGTAATTTTATAGGCTTTGGGCACAGGGAGCAGTTTCCCGCCAACAATGGAGATCACCGCTAAAAGAATGGAGAACCCGATCGTCATGGATGCGCCCAGATTGGATGATTGCATAACCGCAATAATGACGAGCAGCAGGATGCCAATAAATAGCGGCCAAAGCTGCCAGCGAAATCCTTCAAAGAGGAGTTGTGTGCCAGCCAACAAGACCAACACAATGGGCAGGGTTTTGTATTTCAGCGAGTCAGAGAGTAAGGGAAGAAAATAGCTGATCGCTACGAGAATAGTAAATATACTAAGGGTGAGTTCAAAGGGTCTCATTTTTTCTCTTTCTTATTTAGACTTCGTAGAATAATATGTCATTGCAAACCCCGATGCTTCTCGGGCTGAAACAATCTCCCCTTCAGTGTGGGGGATTGCCGCGTCAGGCTAAAGCCTTCCTCGCAATGACATACCTTTATTTGGGGTTAGATTTGCCGTGATTTCCAAGCCCCGTACACCCCTGTCAGAAAAACGCTGATGACGAAGATTATATAGAGCACGGTTGAGAAACGAGTCCAGTCCAGCACTTCGGGGTAGCGCAACAAATTGATACTTTGTAGTGCGCCATAAGTTGCATATCCTACCATCATTGGGTAGAGGCGTGTCCAGTCGTTTTCCCAGGATGCGTGCAAGGCGATGATGCCGATCCCCACGCCCCATGCGCCAATGGCTTGCGATGTGAGCACAGACAACTTCCACGCCCAGAGGGGAATAACCGTTTCGGGGATGAGCTGCGGATTCCGGTGAAATCATCCACTGATTCCGGTTTATGTCGTCCACTTTA
>JABGQU010000158.1 GCA_018648605.1 Anaerolineae bacterium
ATGAGGTATTCTTCGGATATCAACCTGTTGCACTTACGACTTGAATCCAAGTAGCTTTTTATACTAGCTTTCGTCTTCTTCTTCGCGTGGAAGCCAAGCTAAAACAGTCGTTCCTTCATCGGGCGCAGAGATAATTTCTACCTTCCCGCCAGCATTACGAAGGCGGGTGTGCATGTTGGAGAGTCCGTGTCCAAGAGTCATGCTCATTTTATCGAGGGCAAAGCCATTTCCATTATCTTCGATTTCCAGCAGAACACGGTCGCGGGTTGTCCAAGCATTGACACTGACCCGTTTTGCACGCGCATGTTTGGCGGTATTGGCTAAGGCTTCCTGACAAATATGGAAAAAGATCAGGGCTTGATTCTGCGGGAGGTGCATAAAATCTTCTTCTTTGCCGGTTAGCATGGCTTCAGACAAGGTATTTACGCGATACTCTGTTAGCAAACGTCGTAGCCCAACCAGCAAATTCTCCTCGCCCAGCTGGCGTGGACGCAGATCGAGAATATAGGTGCGCAGATCACGAATGGATTGATTCAAACCATCAATTGCCTGGCTAATGCCTTCTTTTGCTCTTTGTGGATCTTCATCCAGTAAATGACGAACATTCTCTAAGGAGAGACCAACACCAAAAATTGACTGGATGACACCATCGTGCATATCCATGCCAATGCGTTCGCGTTCTTCGAGCACAGCCAAGCGACGCGCATCTGTATGCAAACGTGAATTCTCAATTGCCAGCCCTGCCCAATTGCCTACTGCAGATAAAAGCTGAAGGCTGCGATCATCAAAAGGCTCGTCGCCACGCTTGGCTGTGCCGAGGACACCGATCATCTTTTCACCGGATGTTAAAGGAAGGCACACAAATTGCTGAAAACCAGCCTTCAAAACAGCCGAACGTAAATAGCGCATATCTTTGGAGAGGTCTTCACTGACTAAAGTTTTATTTTGCAGGGCCGTTAAACCAACGAAACCTTCTCCCATCTTAAAACGACTGCGTGTCCAGAATGCTTCAGCCGCTTCGCCGCGATGGAGTACCAATCGCAAGGTTTGCGTTTCATCATCCAAAAGGAAGATCTCACCTGCTTCCACATGCAGATAGTCCATCACCAATGCCAGGGTTTTGTTGACGATCTCATCCATCCCCAGGTTGGGCACGAGCGCTGCTGCAATATCATTTAGTAAAGCCAAATCTTCGCTGCGTTGCGTAAGGGCAATATCACGTTCACGCAAATTTCCATAAAGACGCGCATTCTGAATTGCAGCGGCTGCGTACCCTGCCAGCATTTGGATGATCTGTTCATCATCTTCATCGAAGGCGACAGCGCCTTTTTTATTGGTCAAGTAGATCTGTCCGAGCTGATGATTCGCGGTAAGGATGGGCACGCCCAAGAACGAGCGCATCGGTGGATGATGTGCGGGAAACCCGACACTGCGCGCATCATCACCCAAAACCGGTAAACGGATCGGATCTTCCGTATCCATTAACGCGCCCAATAACCCCAAGCCTTTTGGCTTATGTGGCATCTTCGCGATCTGAGATTCTGTCATGCCAACAGTAACAAAATTTGCAATACCCCCATCTTCGTCCAAAACTGCCAAAGCAGCATATTCTGCGCCTGCCTGCTCCTTCGCTACCTGCGCAATGCGCTGAAGCAAGGTAACTAAAGAAACATCCTTAATTAATTCCAAATTAGCACGATGCAATGCCAGCAAGCGGGCTTGCAAATCTTCACAAGATAATGTCATAATGCTCCTCAAGTGCTATTATATCCACTTTGATAGCTTTTGCCAGAAAATTATCATAAAATCTCTTTGCTACTTAATAAGGAAAAATATGACAAACTCACGCATTGCAGGATTTTACAAACTTTCTTTAGATGAACGTCTGGATGCCCTCGCCAAAGCCTCGGGGTTGGATGCGGAAGAACTCGGCACGCTGCTCACCTCTGGCTTGCTTGCCACGCAAGAAGCAGAAAAGATGGTAGAGAACGTGGTTGCCACGCATAACCTGCCCCTCGGCATTGGACTCAACTTCAAGATCAACGGCATCGATAGATTGATCCCGATGGTCATCGAAGAACCCTCGGTCGTGGCGGGTGCATCATTTATGGCAAAACTTGTTCGCAAAGGCGGCGGCTTTTTTGCCACAACCTCTGCCCCCGAAATGATCGGGCAAATCCAAATTTTAGATATAGCTGATATTCACGCCGCAAAAATGAAAATCTACGAAAACCGCGCAGATTTGCTCGCCATTGCCGATGATATTGACCCCATATTAAAGAAACTCGGCGGCGGCGCAAGAGATTTGGAAGTGCGTGTGATCGAAGATTCCCGTATAGGAGAATTCCTTGTTCTACATTTAATCTACGATGTCCGCGATGCAATGGGCGCAAACGCCGTCAACACCGCCTGCGAAAAACTTGCTCCACGTATTGAGCAATTAACCGGCGGGCGCGTACATTTGAAAATTTTGTCAAATTTATCAGACAGAAGAATGGCGCGGGTGCGCTGTGTTGTGCCTGTGGATGCGTTGGCTTTTGGTCAAGCCCCCTCTCTCGGTCTCTCCGCCTTAGAGGGAGAGAGGCAAGTCCTTCCCTCTGAGGGGGAAGGATTTAGGAAGGGGGCAGGAACGCAAGAGCCTAAAGCTCGCGAAATGGCTTTTCATGGAATGGTAAAACGTGCTCGTGAATTACGTAAAAACGCAACTGATGCAGAGCAGTTTTTATGGCAATTCTTAAGAAGAAAACAAATAAATGATGCTCGTTTCCGCAGACAACATCCACATAAAAACTATATCTTAGATTTTTATTGCTACGAACTCAAAATTGCAATCGAATTAGATGGTAGCGGTCATTTGGAAGAAGAACAAAGACACCATGATGAGCAAAGAACTAAAGATTTAAATGAAGACGGTATTCAGGTGTTGAGATTTTGGAACAGCGATGCTCTGAATAATATCGAAGTGGTCTTGGGTGAAATCTGGGAGGCTATTGAAAATGTACGCATAACCCCCTCTCTCGGTCTCTCCCCCTCAGGGGGAGAGAGGCAAAACCTTTCTCTTAATGAAGAAGTTGACCTTGGCGATAAATCCTTCTCGAAATCGCAAGAGCCAGAAGTCCTTCCCCTTGAGGGGCAAGGATTTAGGAAGGGGGCTGGCTATACCGGTGAATCCGTTCGCGACGGCATTATCGAAGCCTACGCCTTCGCCGCATCTGATCCCTACCGCGCGGCGACCCACAATAAAGGGATCATGAACGGCGTGGATGCGGTTGTCATCGCCACCGGCAACGACTGGCGCGCTATCGAAGCGGGCGCACATGCCTACGCTGCGCGAGATGGAAAATATACATCTCTTTCCACTTGGGGCAAAGACGCAGATGGTAATCTCGTCGGCACGCTCGAAATGCCGATGGCTGTCGGTATCGTTGGCGGCGCGACGAAGGTGCATCCCACCGCGCAAGCTGCCTTAAAATTAATGGATGTAAAAACCGCATCCGAATTGGCTGAGATCATCGTCTCGGTTGGCTTGGCGCAGAATTTGGCAGCCTTGCGTGCCCTCGCCACAGAAGGAATCCAACGCGGACATATGTCCCTCCATGCGCGCCAGGTTGCGACAGCCGCAGGTGCGGAGGGGGAGATGGTCGATCAGGTTGCTGGTCAAATGGTCGCCGAGGGCGTTGTGCGCATTGATCGGGCGGAAGAAATTTTGAAGTCCCTCTACCTCTAACCTATATGACGAGAATTGCATTCATCCTGCTTATTATCAGTATCCTGCTTGGTGCCTGCGCACCAAGCCCACAGGCGTTCAATACGTCTTTCCCATCCGAGATTGACCCTGATGCACGCTATCTCTTTTATCTGCACGGCAAGATCATCGAAGACCAGGGGCTTCCCGCCATTAGTCCTGAGTATGGTGAATATCAATACCATAATATTCTCAAAACCTTTGCCAAGCATGATTTTGTGATTATTAGTGAAGAAAGGGAGAAGGATACAGATGGCGTTGCCTACGCCAAAGCTGTTGAACAACAAATTAAGGACTTATTGGAAGCAGGTGTTCCTGCAAGAAATATCACTGTTGTAGGCGCATCGAAGGGGTCATATATCGCTATTTTCACCTCTTATTTTTTGAAAGAGAGCGAAGTCAAATTTGTCTTATTGGGAAGTTGTTCGCCTTCTGAAACACAGAATTTAATCGATATGAATATCCATCTATACGGCAATATCCTTTCCATTTATGATTTTACAGACCCATACGCAGGTTCATGTAATGAGCTTTTTTCCTTTTCTGAAGGAAAAGGAATTGACGACTATAATGAAATCGTTCTGGATATTGGAACTGGACATGGCATTCTCTATCAACCACTTGATGAATGGGTTTTGCCTACATTAAATTGGGCAAAGCAATAATAGTTAGCACCAACGCAATTATTCAAGGAGTTTTATTTCATGACAGAAAAGAAAAGCCTTTTGCTACAACCCGCCCGTCCCGTCGGCATCGTCGGCTACGGCGCGTATGTGCCACGTTACCGCCTTCCAGCAACAGAAATTAATCGTGTTTGGAAGGGCGGGCAAGGCGGCGTACCGATTATCGAAAAGAGCGTTCCCGGTCTCGATGAAGACGTGGCAACCATGTCCATCGAAGCGGCGCGGAATGCCATTAAACGCGCAGAAATTCACGCGCATCAACTCCGCGCTGTTTGGGTTGGGTCAGAATCGCATCCATACGCTGTCAAGCCCACGTCCACGATCGTCGCGGAAGCCATCGGCGCTGTCCCCCACATCCAAGCCGGGGATTGGGAATTCGCCTGTAAAGCCGGAACAGAAGCGATGGTCGCCGCGATGGGCTTGGTCGGCTCAAAAATGGCCGATTACGCCCTTGCCATCGGGATGGATACCGCGCAAGGAAAACCCGGCAACGCTCTCGAATATACCGCCGCAGCCGGTGGCGCAGCATTTGTGATAGGACCCGCTGAAAATTCGCTGGCAGTTATCGAAGCGACTTACTCCTACGTCACCGACACCCCCGATTTTTGGCGACGGGCTTATCAGAAATATCCCGAACATGGCTCACGTTTCACAGGCGAGCCTGCCTATTTTGAACACGTCTGCCAAGCCACCAATACCCTGATGGCAGAGATGGGCACGAGCGCATCCGATTATGACTATGCCATCTTCCATCAGCCGAATGCCAAATTCCCCACACGGGCGGCGAAGATGCTCGGGTTTAGCCCCGAACAATGGGAGCCGGGATTGCTCGCTCCCGTCATCGGCAACACTTATTCGGGTGCAGCCATCATTGGGTTGACAGCTACGCTTGATGTCGCCAAACCCGGTGACCGCATCCTGATGACCTCCTTCGGCTCTGGCGCAGGCGCGGATTCAATGTCCATTCTTTTGACGGATAAATTGCTCGAACGCCGCGAAAAAGCCCTCAAAACCCAGGACTATATCGCCCGCCGCAAAGAAATTGATTATGCAACTTACGCGCGGATGCGTGGAAAAATTACGCTTAAATGATAGAGCGCGGATAAAAAATCAAGAACTGCATTGCACCTTAAAGGTA
This sequence comes from Anaerolineae bacterium, assembly GCA_018648605.1. GTDB lineage: Bacteria > Chloroflexota > Anaerolineae > Anaerolineales > Villigracilaceae > Desulfolinea. The sequence continues at coordinate 5,567 of JABGQU010000158.1, forward strand.
CGTTGCAGTTTGGGTCTAGCAATAGCATATTTTCGCAAACTCGCGGTGCAACGCATCTCGCAGATGCAATGCAGGCTATCTACAAAAAACGCGTTCCATTAAGGCAAATAATTATGACAGACAATATCGTTATAGCAGGAATAGGACAAACCACCGTCGGCGAACATTGGAAATACTCAATTCGTGAATTGGCACATTTTGCGCTTGAAGTCGCGATAAAAGATGCTGGTGGGCTACGCCCCCAAGCCCTTTTCGTCGGCAATATGCTTGCGCCAAACCTTTCACGGCAGGCGCATCTTGGCGCGCTCATCGCCGATTTTAGCGGGCTGATCGGCATCGAAGCCACCAGCATTGAAGCTGCCGGAGCCTCCGGCGGGGCGGCTCTTCGGCAAGGTTATCTCGCTGTAAAAAGCGGCATGATTGATGTTGCGCTCGTTGTCGGGGTCGAGAAATTTACCGATATGGTCGATTCAGGCGTAGAAGATGCCCTCGCTACTGCCACCGACAGCGATTTTGAAGCCGTGCATGGACTAACCCCCACATCCCAAGCCGCGATGCTTATGCAGCGTTATATGCACGAGTATAACGTCCCCGCCGATGGTCTTGCGGGTTTCCCCATCACAGCGCACGCCAACGCGGTGGATAATCCCAACGCCATGTTCCAGCGTGCGATTAAAGAAGCGAATTATCTACGCGCGGGTATGGTTTCTCCCCCATTGAATATCTTTGATGTGGCACCCCCAGCGGATGGCGCAGCCGCGATCATTCTCACACACTCCGAGCTTCTGCCTGCCCATTATCATCACCGCCTCGTACGTGTTTCTGGGTCTGCTTCCGCTTCCGATATGTTAGCCCTGCACGATAGGCAGCAACCGTTAAGCTTTGATGCCGCGCGTCGTTCTGTAGACCAGGCACTTGAAAA
>JABGQU010000159.1 GCA_018648605.1 Anaerolineae bacterium
AACTCAATTTGGGTTGGTCTTTTTCATCTACCCCAAATTATTGAGATGATACCCATTATTTCATTAATTAGATCAACCAAGCCTTGTTCACGTCCTTTTACAAAATAGCTGCGTGCGCCGCGTTGTACAGCGTCTTTGGCGGTATCTACTTCATCATAAGCTGTCAGCACAACTGCGGCGAGATCGGCATCAACTTCGATTAATTTACTCAAGAGATCAAGTCCGGCCGCATGAGCCGGAACACCATCGAAGTTGGGCATATTCAGATCAAGCAGTGCTACATCAAAGCGGGCATCTGTTTTGAGAGCAGCTTTGAAGACTTCAAGACCCTCTGAACAATTTTCAGCAGTTTCAACGACAAAGCCTTTGCGCAGCAGTGTTTTTTGCATACTGCGGCGCACGAGCGCTTCATCATCAACGAGTAATACTTTTGGCATAATTTCTCCTTCGTACGTAAAAAGTTAGGTAGTGCGTCAATCTAAGTGATGTCATTACCCTGAAGGGTACTCGTGCGAACGAAGCGTAGCGGAGTGTGGCAATCTCCTTCCCTTACAGGGAGACTGCTTCGCACGTGTCCTTGATGTTTCTGCAAGGGAAAACGGCTCGCAGAGACAAATCGGAGAGGGCATCACTTTTTGATTAAGCACTACCAAAAGTTATTCTTTTGCAATCGGTAATAAGATAATAAAAGTTGCACCTTCACCAACTTTGCTTTCGGCCCAAATCTTACCGCGACTTTGTGTAATGATCTCCATACAAGCCGAAAGTCCTAGGCCAGTACCGCCACGATCACCTTTGGTGGTGAAGAATGAAACCCAGATTTTCTCAAGAATTTCAGGCGGGATGCCGGGGCCGTTATCGCTGATCTCGACCCGAATATATTCCGTTTCATCGGCAAGTTGCGCCGAAACGCGGATTTTGGCTTGCTTCCCTTTGTCGGCAGCCTCCCATGCATTTTTGATGAGATTGATCAACACGCGCCCGATCTGGCGTTGGTCTCCCCAGGCTTCGGGCAGGTCGTCGGGGAATTCGAGTGTGACCACGCCTGACGGCAACCCCATACCGGCAGCGGTAGCGCCGAAAAGCATGGGGATGTCGAAGGGTGCGGCTTTGGGTAGTCTTCCGGGGCCGATCAGGTCTTCTTTGATGTTTAGAATGGTCTTGGCGCTTTGCTTGATAATACCCAGATCTTCGAGGGTGGATTCGACATCCACAACGAGGGGAAGCTGGGACGCGGGCATTTCGTTTAATGCATCTGCTTTAGATGCCAGATCAATGTCTAGAGACGGAAGCAGGTTGAATATCGCGCGCGTTACGTCGGCGTAGGGGTGCGTATCCCGTTCTTCAGGAGGTAAATCCAATAGGGTTTTAAAGATCGCCAGAAAGTTAAGTAGATCATCCTGCACACGCTCAGCGCTGCCGGGGATGGGCGCGGCTTTATTGCCAACCCAGTGAATGGCTTCGCCGGTAGCAGTGGCAATGGCTTCAAATGTTTTTGTGCGCAAAAGCTCCTGGTTGGCAGAGTCGAGGTCTTGGAGTAAATTTGCATTGCGAATGGCGATGGCGAGTTGGTCTGCCATGGCTTGCAATGCGTCAATATCGGCAGTGCTGAAGGCATTTACCTTTTCGCTTTGCACGCTGAGTGCGCCAAGTATTTCGGTTTTGGCAACGAGAGGCAGCGCCATTTCGGAGCGAGTTTCGGGCAGGAAGGGGTTCTTGAAATGCTTTTCTTCGTCGCCCACATCGGCAGAGATGCGTGCCTCGTGATTGCGGATGGCAGCCCCGATCATGGAGGTGCCATTGACTTCAAGGTGATGATTTTTGGCGAGCATTTGGTCGCCTGCTTCGCCGTAGCCTGCACGTAGTATCGCCCATTCTTGGGCTTCATCTAGTAAAAAGATGCCAGAATAGTAGAATTCGTATTCTTTGCAGATGATGCTGACAGTGGTTTGGAGCAATTCATCTAGATCGAGAATCGAGGTGATATTATGCCCGACGCTTGCAGCTGCCTTAAGCAAACGTTGATGTCGCTGCATGTCGGCGATAACATGTTTGTTTTGCTCATCGAGAAATTTGTTGTGATCTGCGAGCTTTGTTAGCTCGTGTACTTTTTTCTCAAGATGCCCAACAAGCTCCTGGTGATATATTCTTAGATGTTTGCTGGCTTCTTCAACAAATTCTTTTTTGCCATTCAGGTAGGCTTGAATATCGTCTCTAAAGGTGTCAATATCTATGGGTTTGGTCATAAAGCCAACGCAGCCTGCTACCAGTGCGCGTTCACGCGCGCCGCTGGTTACATCGGCTGTGAGGGCAACAATGGGGGTATTTGGCAGGGAGGCTTTGAGCCGTGTGGCGACTTCGCGCCCACTCAGGTCGGGGAGATTGATGTCGAGGAGAATTAGATCGGGATTTGTGTTAAGTGCAAGCTCGATCCCGTCGATAGGATTATCCGACTCAAGGAGGATATAGTCGCGCGAAAGCAAACGTCGTACAAGCAGACGTGCATCAGCAGTGTCTTCCACATAGAGTATTTTCGGGAGATTTTTTTGATCTACGGCTTCCATTAGGCACCTTGAGTTCGGTTCCGTGAATTATAACTGCTTAGTGCGGTGGGGTGGTTGCACAATGGAAAAAAGAAATAAAAAAACTCCCCGTTCAAAACGGGGAGTTCATCTTTAGTTTTTTGGTTCGATCTGCACTTTACGTTGCGGGTCTTCACCGACACTATTTGTGATCACATCTGCATGATTTTGCAATTCCATGTGAACAATACGGCGTTCATTAGCGGGCATCGGCTCAAGGCTTTGGCGGCGTTTAGACTTGGTAACTTGCTCTGCAAGCTGACGTGCCATGCGGCGCAATTGCTGCTCGCGGCGGTTGCGATGTCCTTCCACATCCACCGAAAGGCGAACCCAACGCGACATTTCCTTGCTCACGATCAGGGCAGCGATACGCTGAAAAGCATTGATCGTCTCGCCACGCCGTCCGATCAAGACGCCGAGGTCTTTTCCGTTCACTTCCACATAGACCGATTTGCGACCTTCGCGGTCGGGCGCATCGTAGCGTGCTGAAGCGGTTGCTTTTAGCTTCATCAACTCGAGCAATTTCGTAACCACTTCTTCAGAGAGCTTCAAAAGTGGCTCGTCGCTATCTTCTTTTGGGGCGGAAGATGCGCTCTTTTTGACGGAAGCAGGTTTACGTTCCGCGCGCGAACCTTTTTTCTTCGGGGCAGGTTTCGCCTTTTTTTTGCGCGCATCCGGTTCGGACATAACCTCGGCTTGCTCGGTGGGAGCCAAGCCTGGTACGCCGTTCACCGTTAGGCGCACGCGTATCTGACGTTTTCCAAGTCCCAAAAATCCTTTGCCACCTGAATCAAGCACTTCCATAGAAACATCTGCTGCTGTCAGGCCTAGCTCTGCCAAGCCTTTACTAAGTGCTTCTTCAACAGTCGGAGCGATTACTTCGAGCGTTGTTTTTTCTTGCATGGCTGCCTCCCTTATTTCTTTTGACCGGGGATTATATTGCTCCAATTGGCGCGCCCCATCATAGCATATTGGGCGATACCAAGCAGGTTGCTGGTAATAAAGTAGAGAGCCAGGCCCGATGCAAAAGTCATTGCGAAATAACCCATCAGGAAAGGCATGTAAATGCTCATCATATTGCCCATCGCTGCGCTTTGATCGCCCGGGTTGGAGGGTGGGGTCATCAGCTTGGATTGGATATACGAGGTGATGACCACGATAATTGCCAACGTGGGGAGTGCGAAGCCGAAAAGATCAATGGATTCAGGACGTCCCAGATCCATCCAGCCGAAGGTGCTGTTAAGTGGAATGATCTTGGAAACATCGAGAATGGGGTAAAGGCTGCGCGAAAGATTGAGCAGCGAGAGGGGGGTAGCAGCCAAAGAGCGGATGATGGCTTGATAAAGCCCGATGATGACCGGGAACTGGATCAAGGTAGGCAAACAAGAGCCAAAGGGGTTGATGCCGCGCTCTTTGTAGATGCGCATTTGTTCCTGTGCCAATTTCTCTTTGTCGTTCTTGTATTTTTTCTGAATTCCCAACCACTCTTTATCTTGCTGGAGTTCCTGCATACCCTGTGTGCCCTTGAGCTGTTGAGCAGTCAGGGGCCAGGTGATGGCACGAACGACAATGGTGAAAAGAATGATCGCAACGCCAAAATTGTGCCCGATCAGATCATAGATCAAGAGCAAAAGATTGGTCATAGGTATGACGATAAAGGTATCCCACATAGTACTGACTCCTTATTCTGAAGGTGTGAATTGCCACACCTGTCTTCCGTCAAGATCGAGGGCAACGAGGATGGTATCGGTTTCCATCGGCGAGAAGAGGATCATGTCGCCAGCCTGTGCGGGTGCGGTATAAAGCCGACCACCAACGGGATAGTTCCAGACGATAGCCCCTTCACGGTCGATAGCGTAGGCTGTGCCTGATTCTGTTCCGATAACGATGAAATCATCCATGACGAGGGGTGAACCAGTGATCGGGCCATTCGGCTTGATCGCTGTCCACTTTTCGCTGCCATCGGCAGTGTTGAAGGCATGGAAATTTCCTTCAAGATCGCCAACGTAGAGGGTTTCTCCATCCAGCACAGGAGCATCCCAAACCCAGCCTTCGATGGGGCTGTTCCACAGAATTTTCTGTGTACCTGCATTGACTGCGGTTACGCTTGCGCCGAAGGAGCCAACATAGAGATTGCCATCGGCATCCAGCGCGGCTGCGCCGGGGGTTGCACCGTATAAATCCAGATCCCAAAGAACTTCTTTGGTGCGTGGGCTAAAAGCATAGACATGGTGGTCAAGCGAAGTCACGTAGAGCAGTTCGCCATCACTTACAGGTTGTGACCATAAAGCGCCGCCAATTGCCTTTGCCCAAAGAAATGCGCCATTCAGATCGAGGGCGTAAATCTTTCCGTCTGTATTCGGGGCATAAATGATCTCATCCAGCACGATTGGGCTGCCCAACCAGACACCTTTGGCGTCGGTGAAAATCCAATTCATATTGCCGTTAGCAGGGTTGAGTGAAGCCAGGCTATGACCTGTGCCCGCGCTGGCGACCAATACTTGACCATCATCAGTGAGAACAGGGTTTGCAAAATAGGCTTCTTTTGTATCTGCTTTATCAGCGGGGTAACGCCAAACTTGCGTGCCGTTCTTCAGGCTGACCGCATAAACAAAAGAACCATTTGCGAGATAGGCGTTGTCTGCATCTGCATTTAAGCCAGACCAGCTATTGGTGCGCATCGCAGAAGCAGAGCATCCGCTCAGCAAAAACGATAGCAGCAACGCCATCATCAGAACAAAAATCGTTTTCGATTTCACAATTTCTCTCCTAGAGAACCGGATCATGACCACCGGCATTAAAGGGATTACAACGTAGAACACGCCATGTAGCCATTATCGAACCTTTCAACACGCCATATTTATAAATTGCCTGATACCCATAATGCGAACAGGATGGATAAAACCGGCAGGTATTCACAGGCATGGCACGCGAAATTGTCTTTTGATAAAGACGGATCAGCACAAGAAAAATCCAGCGGGGCCAATAAAGAATCCCGCGCGATAGATCTCGCAACTTTGGCTCGTTGGGATATTCAGTGGGAAGGTGAAACTCAGACATCTAATAAATTCGCGCGCAACAAAAGTTGTTGCAACGCAGTGCGGACTTGTGGCATCCTGACCTGAATGATCGGCGCGCGGGCGATAAGGACAATGTCCCAACCCGAAGCGACTTGGGGATAAAGCTCACGTGCAGCGGCACGGATCAGACGTTTAGCCCGATTCCGTTTAACAGCATTCCCCACACTCTTGCCTGCTGCCACGCCAACCCGCGTTGTGGACAATTGATTCTCAGTTGCTATCAACACAACGAGCGGGTGGGCAGTTGATTTTCCATCATGCCGCACCCGCTTGAAATCAGTTGATCGGGTCAGACGAAACTGACGCTGCACCCGGTACCTCGAAAGCTCTTTTCGCTCGATCTTGGTTTAGTCAAAGATATGCTACTATACGTTCCGCAAAGATGGTCGGTTTACCATTTAACTTTCTTAACATGCTGGTTCGCTTTCACCGTCAGGCGAAGGCGACCTTTTAAGCGGCGACGTTTCAATACATCACGACCGCCTTTGGTAGACATGCGCTGGCGGAAGCCATGCACACGCACGCGGCGACGTTTTTTCGGTTGGTACGTTCGTTTCGGCATACTATTTTCCTCACAAATGTAGAATAATGACAAAATTGAGCCAGCCCTATCTTTCAGGACTGGCACGCTATTATACCGTAAGGGTTTTGATTCAGCAAAGGGGGATTTGAGATTCTAGCGGGATTCTAACGGTTTGCGTTATTAGAATGTCCTTGAATGGGACGTGGCAAACGCGTATCCTC
>JABGQU010000160.1 GCA_018648605.1 Anaerolineae bacterium
GCACCTTCTAGGTGCAACACTTCAAGCCACCACCTTTGGTGGTGGTACTTTACTATCTTGATGCGGCATCGGTTGATCGAACCTTTGATCTCATTAAACAGTCTGCGCACCCGGAAAGTTCTATTGCATTTGATTATACGGTCTCAGTCACAGAAGGAAATATTGATGGTTATTATGGCGTTCGAGAATTTACTCTTTCAATGAAAGAGCGTCATGCCAATGAAGAACTTCTATTTTCCGTCAATAAAGGTGAAATGGGAGCGTTTCTAAAGCAAAGAGGGCTGAAGCTCGTTGAGCATTTGGAGAGTGAAGAGATCGAGAAAAAGTTCCTGACAGACGCGAGTGGGGACTTGCTTGGTCAAATGACGGGGCACTTCTGTTTTGCTTTGGCTTCACCTGACACATAAAGGGGCGATCTGAAACCCAGCCCCGTGTCAACAGAAGCAAAAATCTGACTCTGCTTTGGGCGAGATTCCCATTATTCGCGGGGTGTTCGCAGAGTCAGTTGATGATGTTCTGGGGAGCTTGTATTGCGCTGATCTATCTAGCCTTCCAGTAAGCTTAGGTAGCAAAAATATGGCTGTTAAAAAAAACTACATCACTCATCATTTATCACGTACAACTCCCCGACTCACTTCCTCAGGTACAATATCCCCCATGAGCCACACAAACGAATTTAACATCCTCCACCCTGAACCGATGCTGATCGTTATCTCCGGTCCATCGGGTGTTGGGAAAGATACCGTTCTGCATCTGATGGAAGAGCGCGGTGACCAGCCTTTCCATTTTGTCGTCACCGCCACCACGCGCCCTATCCGTGTGGGGGAAGAGCATGCCAAAGATTATTTCTTTGTCTCCAGTGATGAATTTGCAAAAATGATCGAAGATGATGAGTTGCTCGAATATGCCATTGTCTACAACGATTACAAAGGCATCCCCAAGCAGCAAGTGCGCGATGCATTGGCAAGCGGGAAAGATGTCATTATGCGCCTCGATGTTCAGGGCGCGGCAACCGTGAAAAAGATCGTGCCGGATGCGGTACTCATTTTTCTCACCACAGCAAATGAAGAGGAACTGGTCAGCAGGCTCAGGGCACGTAAGACCGAAACAGCCGAGGGGCTGAATCTGCGCATCGCTACTGCACGTCAGGAAATGAAACGCGCAGAAGAATTCGATTATGTCGTCATCAATAAAGAAGATTGCCTCGAAGATGCCGTTGATACCATCCAGGCGATCATCCATGCCGAGCATCACCGTACCCACCCACGCAAGGTTAATTTATGAACCAGACTCCCGCCCCTGTTTATCGCGAAGAAGCACCGCCGCCACAAACCAGCATCGCTATGCCTTCGGTTCCGCCACGCGTTACCCATACCATTATGGGCATCACAATTTTCTTTTATTTATTGCAAATGGCGAGTCAATTCTTCCTTTCGGGAGCTGATTACCCTGCCTATTTTGGGATGAAGATCAACGAAGCCATTCTTGCCGGGCAGCTATGGCGGCTGATCACGCCCGTGCTGCTGCATGGCTCGCTGATGCACATCGGCTTTAATATGTATGCCCTGCTCGCCATCGGCGCGGGGATGGAAAGCCGCATGGGGCACACTCGCTTTTTGATGCTTTATCTCGTGAGCGGATTTGCAGGGAATGTCTTCTCCTTTTTCTTCTCGGATGCAAATTCTCTTGGCGCATCGACCGCGGTATTCGGTTTGCTGGCTGCCGAGGGCGTTTTTCTCTACCTGAACAAGAGTCTCTTCGGTCAGCGCGCGCAAAAGGCCCTAACCAATATTGTCATGATCGCGGGGTTCAATCTCCTTATCGGGATGTCGCCCGGCATCGACAATTGGGGGCATATCGGCGGTTTGTTGGGCGGTTTGATCTTCGCCTGGTTTGGTGGTCCGCGCTGGGAAGTGGAGGGAATCTATCCTCTGCTGCGTCTCGTTGATCGGCGGGATTTTGGCAATGCAATTGTAGGCGCAGCTGTTGTCGGCGGCATTTTTAGCGCAGTGGCGCTCCTGAAGTTTTTCGGGTTTTAGCTTAGAAGCTTATAAGGGGATTTTGTGCAAATTCTTTTTTCTCCGCTAACCTTTATCTCACTGTCCTTCTTTGGCGGGATCGTGCTTGCACGCTATCTGCCGCAAGGAGCAGAACGTTGGTTGCAATTTGGCACAGGGGCGCTCGTTTTTGCTTTCCTGGCCCTTCTTTTTCGACGCCTCCGCGAAGATCAGAAAACACCCCCTTTCCTCTTCAAAACTTCCCCGATCTATTTTCTCTTACCTTTCTTCTTTTTCTTTGGCGCCTATTTTTTTCAATATAACCAACCCGATGCCGATGACCCTTTTAACATCATCTGGTTCACAGATCGAGAGTATGAATCTGTCATCACCGGGGTCATCTCAGACGCGCCCGATTATCGCGACACGTATACAAATCTCCAGCTTGATGTGCTGGAGATCAACCGCCCCGATAAAAAGAATCCGCTCATTGTACATGGCAAAATTCTTGTCCGTGTAGATGCGGGGGAAATCTACCAATACGGCGACTACGTCCGCGTGCGGGGCGTTCTCGAAACCCCGCCCGAAAACGAAGAATTCTCCTATAAAGATTATCTGGCGCTAAGCGGTATCCATGCCTATATGCGCAACGCCGAAGCAACCATGCTCCCCGAAGCACGCGGCGGACATTGGGCAAAAGCCGCTATTTACGATCTAAAAGATCGTGCCCTCGAAAATATTTACATACTCTTCCCTGACCCCGAAGCCTCGCTTCTCGCGGGCATCCTGCTCGGTGTTGAGACGGGGCTGCCCAAAGACCTTCAAGAAGCCTTTAAAGATACAGGCACCACGCATATTATCGCCATCTCCGGTTTTAATATCACCATTATCGCGGGGCTTTTCGTCTCACTTTTTGGGAGACTCTTTGGCAAGAAAACGGGCGCTATTCTTGCCGTGCTTGGGATCGCGGCTTATACGCTACTTGTCGGTGCCGATGCGGCTGTCGTGCGCGCAGCTTTAATGGGTGGCGTTGGTTTGCTGGGCAGGCAGCTCGGCAGGCAACAGGATGGTATTACCTCACTCCTCGCCGTCGCGGTTATCATGGCGCTGATCAATCCCTACGTTCTCTGGGATGTTGGCTTCCAGCTTTCCTTTGCAGCAACGGCGGGTCTGATCCTTTACGCCGAGCCGCTCTCAAATTGGTTCGTGCGCCAAGCGTCGCGCATCACCTCCGAAGAACGCGCCCAGCAGATCGCCGGTCCCATCGGCGAATATTTCCTCTTCACCCTCGCCGCCCAATTCGCCACCATTCCCATCATGGCATATCACTTTGGGCGCATCTCGCTGATCTCATTTCTCGCCAATCCCTTTATTTTGCCCGTCCAACCAGCGGTCATGATCCTGGGCGGGATCGCCCTCATCGCTAGTTTATTGATCCTCCCGCTCGGTAAAATTCTTGCCATTTTTGCATTGCCCTTCACGACCTACACCATTCGGATGGTGGAATTTTTCGACAGGATGCCGCACGGCGTCATCGTTTTGGGGGATACAAAGCTCATCCTCGTGATCTTGGTCTATATCGCGATGCTCGCGTGGACTTTAGCTGGCTTCCCTTTAAAGAAAATCTCCAAGCCCGTTTATGCGGTCACGTTAACCCTGATCGTTTTTCAGATCTGGCGGATGGCATTTGCCCTCCCCGATGGGAAGTTGCACATTACCTTCTTGAATGTTGGCTCTGCCGATGCCGTCCTTATTCAAACGCCGGATGGCGAGACTCTGCTCATTAACGGTGGCGAGCGGATTTCTGATCTTTCGGCAGAATTGGGCGAGCGCCTGCCGCCCTTCCAACGTGAGTTAGATTGGCTGATCGTCGCTTCGCCGCAGGAAGAAGATTTGGCCGCCCTCCCGCGTACGCTTGAACGCTTCCCGCCTGCGCAGGTTTTGTGGAGTGGAAATTACGAGGCTTCGTATGCTTCTCGTGCGCTCGATAAGTATCTCTCGACAAACGGAATCCCCGTCAGCTTGGCGGAGGCGGGACAAAGTTTTGATCTCGGGCAGGGGGCTATTTTACGGATTCAAGCCGCGGGCACGCGCGGGTCGGTTTTGCTCATCGAGTGGGATTCGTTCCGAGCGTTGCTTCCCATCGGCATGGATTTCGAATGCCTCGATGAATCACAGAATTTGGGCGCGCTTTCTTTGCTCCTTTTGGCAGATTCAGGCTATGCGCCGCTTAATCCGTCTGAGTGGATTGATGCACTCGAGCCGCAATTGCTGATCTTGAGCGTCGCCGCTGATGACCGAAATGGGCTGCCGCATGAATCTACGCTCGAGGCTGTGGATGGTTACCCTCTGCTGCGCACGGATTTGAACGGCTGGCTGCACATCTCTACAGATGGCAAAGAAATGTGGGTAGAGAGGGAGAAGTAGGTGTTTTTTTGATAAAATGAATTGTGTAGACAGATTATTTGCAAGTAAGGGCGTTGGGGCTTATTATTTTATTAGGTGCAGAGTATGAAGAAAAATATCTTTTCGTTACGCCGTTTTTTTGTTGAGCCCCGTAAAAAAGCGTTCAATATTGCGCTAGTGGTTCTCATTGTAAACTTGGCATTTGGTGCGCAAATTTCTCGCTATTATGGCACTGTTTTTTTGGATGAAAAACGTCAAAGTATAAAGGGGGAACTGGATCTTTATGGAAGCAGCCTCACTATTACCCTTAATTCTTATTTTGCGTTATTAGAGGGAATGCATGGTTTTGTTCAAGCCGAAAGTAATTCCCCCGATATCCATATTGAGCGTACTTTTAATGATTTGGCTACTGTATTCTATGAGGGCAGATCCGGTATTCGAATCTTTGCCATTGCTCCGAACGGAGTGCAGACATACATCTATCCACTTGAAGGGAATGAAGATGTTTTGGGGCATGATCTGCTAAATGATGAACGTTCTGAAGTGCGTGCAGACGTAGCAGAGGCTATTGAGACAAGAGAGGTTGTTCTCAGTGGGCCTTATGAGCTGCGTCAGGGCGGGTTGGGTCTTGTGGCTCGGGAAGCGATCTATTTGGATGAGGCGTTTTGGGGCTTGGTGGCGATGGTGGTGGATGTTCCCCCGATATTGGCAAATGCGGGGTTGAGTCATGATAATGAGCATTTGATCTTTGCCCTGGAAGATGAGAATGGGGAAGTCTTTTTTGGAGATAGCAAGGTACTTGATGAAGAGCCTGTTCGCTATGAGGTTATTTTGCCAGATGGGCATTGGACGCTTTCAGCAGTACCTCGTGATGGCTGGTATATCTCATCATCAAGATTGTTGTTGATTCAATTTAGTACTATTTTTATTGCGCTAATGCTGGCTTTAATAACCTATTTGCTTGGGTATCGAGATGAACGTTTACAGTGTAATGTAGATGAAAAAACTCAAGCTTTGAATGAAGCAGTGATTGAGCTGGAAGGAAGCGAGAAAAAATATCGTGAATTGATAGAGCTTGCCCAAGAAGGTATTTGGATGATCGATAAAGACCACAAGACAATCTTTGTTAACCCGAGCATGGAAAAAATGCTCGGGTATGAGGCTGGCGAAATGCTTGGTAAGGAGTTGTTCTCTTTTATGGACGAGCGTGGGGTTGAAATTGCTAAAAAAAATATAGCGCGTCGCAAAGAAGGTATTGCTGAGCAACATGATTTTGAGTATCTTCGAAAAGATGGAGAGCAGATCACGGTCACGATTCAGGCCGCACCAATTAGAGATGAAAACGGTGAATTTGCGGGGTCAATTGCAGGCGTTATGAATATTACTGAGCGCAAAGAAATGGAGCAAAAACTTCAAGAGAGCGAAGAACGCTTCCACTCTCTTTTCGATGATTCTGCCGATGCTTATCTGATCTTGGATGAAAATATTTTCGTGGACTGTAATCAGGCTACTATAGAGATGCTGCGAGCCAATTCGAAAGATGAAGTGCTTAGCACGCATCCATCCCAGTTATCACCTGAATTGCAGCGTGACGGACGGCCATCCGCTGAAAAAGCCGATGAAATGATCCGCATCGCCTTGGAGCAGGGCAGCAATCGCTTCGAATGGACCCATCGTCGCATGGATGGAGAAGACTTCCTTGTGGAGGTTCTGTTGACACCCATCGTCGTGGAGGGCAAAACGATCATCCATACTGTTTGGCGTGATATCACCGAGCGAAAGATGGCACAAGAAGCTATACAACAGAGCGAGATGCGCCTGCGCTCATATTTCGAGCAGGATCTGTTGGGCATGGGCATCTCTTCTACAGAAAAGACCTGGGTTGAATTTAACGATGCTCTTTGTGTATCTTCTCAATAAATAGGGGTAAGCAAAAAGGAGGGGAGGCCTTTTAATTTT
>JABGQU010000008.1 GCA_018648605.1 Anaerolineae bacterium
GGCGGCGCAGGCTATATCGGATCGCTCCTGACCTCCGAGTTGCTACGGCTTGGACACAGAGTCACTGTCCTCGACGCGTTGCTCTTTGGTGGCGAATCCTTGGTGCCCTTTATGGCGCATCCCAACTTTCGCTTCGTCAAAACCGATGTGACCCAGCCTTATGCGCTCTCGAACGCGATGCGCGGCTCCGAAAAAGCAGATGCCATCGTGCATCTGGCTGCCATTGTCGGCTTTCCGGCATGTCAGGCAATTGGTCGGGATGCGGCTTGGCGGTACAATGTTGGGGCTGTGCAGCACGTCTACGAGCAGGCAGCAGATCTGGGCCTCGAGCGATTCGTTTTTTCATCCACTTATAGCAATTATGGCTTGGCAGACGAAAACCTGCCTGTGGATGAGAACACCGCGCTGCATCCCCAATCTTTATATGCCGAGACGAAGATCGCCGCTGAGGAATACTTGCTCCAGCAGACGGCGGTCGCCCCGCTCATTTTCCGCTTTGCGACCCTCTACGGCATTTCGCCGCGCACGCGTTTTGACCTGATCGTGAACCAGTTTGTGCTCGAAGCTTTCAGTAAGCGTGAGTTGATCATTTATCAGCGCGGCTACTCGCGTTCTTTTGTACACGTGCAGGATGTGGTTCGTGGCATTATTTTGGGCTTGGGCGCGCCTCTCGCAACCGTGCGCGGGCAGGTTTATAATCTCGGTACAGAGGCTGGCAACCTGACGAAGGACGAGATCGTTGGCTTGGTGCTTAAGCGTCTGCCCGAAACGACCGTGACCTATAAAGATTTGACCTTCGGCGGCGACATGCGCGATATTAGCGTCTCGTTCGAAAAGGTTCAACGTGAACTTGGCTTTGAAGCCACCCTAACCCCCGATGATGGTGTGCGTGAAGTGCTCTATGCGCTCAAAAGTGGATTGATCCGTGAGCCGCAGAATGGGCGCTATCGGAATGCGCGTTTTATTGTGCAATAGTTTTTAACCACGAAGGGCACGAAGGAACACGAAGTTTAAAAGAAAAAACACAGTCTCTGAGCGGAGGTGATGCTGGTAGCTGAGTAGCTCCGAAGGAGCGTATCGAAGCCCAGCATCGGGGCTGTCGAAGAGCGATTTGTATAGCACCGTCCTTCGACTACCGCTTAGGAACTGGATGATTTATAAAACGGAAACTAGATGTGCATTGCATCTCCAAGATGCGTTGCACATCGGATTGATAAACACAGAACTTTTTGAAAACCGATGTGCAATGCACCAAACAGGTGCAACGCACATCTGAAATGAAGTAAAAATCTGCAATGCGTAAGGGCGGGGTCACCCCGCCCCTACCAAATCAATTGGAGAAAATATGACAACCTTTTGGAATAACAAAAAAGTGATCGTTACCGGCGGAGCGGGCTTTCTCGGCTCCTTCGTGATTGCAAAACTCAAAGAACGCGGCGCGACGGATATCTATATTCCTTTGATCGAAGATTATGACCTGACCAGCCACGCTGATATTAAACGTCTTTTTGACTTGACCCTCGAGGGCATTGACCCCGCGAACGTGGTCATTATTCATCTCGCTGCCAATGTCGGCGGGATCGGTGCCAACCGCGAACACCCCGCAGAATTTTTCTACGATAACCTGATGATGGGTGTTGAGTTAATGCACCAAGCCTGGCAGCGCGGCGTGGGTAAATTTACCGCCATCGGGACAGTGTGCGCGTATCCGAAGTTCACACCTGTCCCCTTCAAAGAAGATGACTTGTGGATCGGCTATCCCGAAGAGACGAATGCCCCTTATGGTCTCGCTAAGAAGATGATGCTCGTGCAGTCGGAAGCCTATAGACAGCAATATGCTTTTAACTCGATCTATTTGCTGCCAGTAAATCTCTACGGCCCTCGCGATAATTTCAATTTGGAAACTTCTCACGTTATCCCCGCCTTGATCCGCAAAGCCATTGAAGCCCAGGAACGCGGCGATAAAGAGTTGGTCGTCTGGGGCGACGGCTCCCCGACTCGTGAGTTCTTATATGTAGAAGATGCCGCTGATGGTATCGTCACCGCGACCGAGACTTACAACGCTTCCGACCCCGTCAATCTTGGTTCTGGCTATGAGATCCCGATCAAGGATTTGGCTGAGATGATCGCCCGCCTGACCGGATTTGAAGGTAGTCTTATCTGGGATACCGACAAACCCAACGGACAACCCCGTCGCGGTTTGGACGTGGCCCGTGCCAAAGAGTATTTTGGTTGGGAAGCGAAAGTTCCTTTTGAAGAAGGCATGCGTCGCACGATCGAGTGGTATAAAGAGAATAGAGAACATGTCCCTGCGAAGGATGATCTTTGCTAGGCTGATTAGGACAATGTCATTGCGAGCCGCCGATGTTTTTCGGCGGCGTGGCAATCTTTTGGATAAGTTGGAGATTGCTTCGTCGCACAAAGATAGCTCCTCGCAATGACATAAAATCAAATTTATGACCCAAACCGATTTCAAACCTCCCGCACCACCCAAAGAGATGCTTACCATTCGTCCGCCGAAGGGCTGGATCTCGCTCAACCTACGCGATCTCTGGCTCTACCGCGAGTTGATCACCTTCCTCACCTGGCGCGACGTCCTCGTCCGCTACAAACAGACCTTGCTCGGTGCGAGTTGGGCAATCATCAACCCTGTCGTCAATATGTTGGTCTTGCAATTCATCTTTGGCAACCTCGCCAATATGGATACTGGCGGCGTGCCGGGGCCGATCTTCCGCTACACAGCGCTGCTCCCGTGGATGTTATTCGCACAGGCTTTAGGCAGTTCCGGGCGTTCGATGCTCTCCAATCGCGGACTGATTACGAAGGTCTACTTCCCGCGTTTGGTCGTGCCCTTATCTTCCGTCCTGAGCGGCGTTGTGGATTTTGGCATCTCTCTGCTCGTCATGATCGGGATGATGATCTTTTACCAAATCCCGTTAACGTGGGCGGTTTTGACCATCCCCTTGCTGGTCGTGCTGACTCTCGTCATCGCCCTCGGCGTTGGCATGTGGCTGGCTGCTCTGAACGTCCTATATCGTGATGTGGGCTATATCCTGCCGGTGCTGACACAGCTTTGGCTCTTTATTTCCCCTGTTGGATACTCCTCCGCATCTATCCCTGAGAATTTGCAACTGCTCTACGCCTTCAACCCGATGACAGGCGTGATCGAAGCTTTCCGCTGGGCGATGCTCGGCGAAGCGACCGCGACCCTCAGCTTGCAGGTCGTTATATCGGTAGGAGTCGGCTTTATACTGCTCGTTAGCGGCATGTTCTTCTTCCGCCGTATGGAACGCACCTTTGCGGACATGATTTAAGCAGTGCACCTTTTTCTCCTCTAAATTCCGTGCTTTTGGAATTTGGGGGAGATGCCCGCCCGTACCCGACAGGGTGAAGGGCAGAGGGGGCTGGTGCGTTGCAGTTCGGCTTTTATGCAAGAACCGATGTGCAATGCATCAAAAGCAGATGCAACGCACATCTTCATATGAGTGAAAATATGACAATCGCTGTACATGTAGAAAACCTCGGTAAACAATATAAGATCGGCATCGCGCCGCAGGGGCGTGGCAATTACAACACCCTGCGCGACACGATCTCGAACGCTTTTTCGCGCCAGAAACGTCTCGCCGCTAAAAAGCCCGACAATCTGATTTGGGCGGTCAAGGATATTTCCTTTGATGTGGAACAAGGTCAGGTTTTGGGCATTATCGGTCATAATGGCGCAGGGAAAAGCACCCTGCTCAAATTGCTCTCACGCGTGGTCGAACCCACCGAGGGGATGATGCAATTGCGTGGGCGAGTCGGTTCGCTTCTCGAAGTGGGCACGGGTTTCCACCCCGAGCTAACGGGGCGCGAGAATCTCTATCTTAATGGCGCTATCCTCGGGATGCACCGTTCTGAGATCACGCGCAAATTTGATGAGATCGTTGCTTTTTCGGAAGTGGAGAAATTCATTGACACCCCCGTCAAGCGCTATTCTTCAGGAATGTATCTGCGCTTGGCTTTTGCAGTTGCTGCCCATCTTGAACCCGAAATCCTCGTCGTGGATGAAGTTCTCGCTGTTGGTGATGCTGAGTTCCAGCGCAAGTGTATTGGCAAGATGAACGATGTCGCCGAAGCGGGACGAACGGTACTCTTCGTCAGCCATAATATGTCGGCGGTGCTGCGTTTGACGGATGAATCGATTGTGCTTGAAAAGGGCAAAATGATCATGCGCGCACCCTCCGCCGAAGCGGTCGATTATTATCTCTCAGCCGGGCACGCACGGGCAGGGGAGAAAGTTTGGGAACCGGCAGATATTCCTATAACGGCAGCACCTTTCAGTCCACGCGCGATCCGCATTGTTGATAATCGCGGGAATATCGTCGAGACTATCCGATCCACTGAAGAATTCACGCTCGAATTTGAGTACGATCTGGATGCGCCGATCACTGGCTTGCGGGTCGGCATCTACCTTTATACGGCGCGCGGCGAGCCGGTTTTCACATCCTTTGACACTGACGATGCGCGCATGTTCAATACGCACACCGAACGTAAGGCGGGGCGTTATGTGAGCCGCTGCGTGGTGCCGCCCGATATGCTCAACGCAGGGCGTTATACACTTGGCGTGAACGCGAGTTCGTATAGAATTCATCGCTATTTTGCCGAAGAGCGCACGCTGGAATTCAACGTTGACCCCGCTGGCGCGCCCGGCATGCACTGGACGGAGCCGCGCCCCGGCGCAGTTCGCCCAAGGCTGGACTGGGAAATTGAGAAGGTTGAATAAGTTTTGTACACGGAATGCGCGGAAAACACGGAGAAAAGCCTTTTTGTTTTCCGTACTTCTAAAGTTCTTTCCGTGTAAATCTGCGTACTAAAAATATGAATAAAACCAAACTTAAAGAACTCATCGGCGACTTGCCCCTCACAGCCGAACTCTACTGGCTGCTCCAACAATCTGGCAAGCCGCCTGTTGGTGGATACGCTGCCGATAAACTTAAAGCAGCCCTGCCTCGCTGGGTGGCGCAGGCGAAAGCCGCCCAACGCCCCGCAACGGGCAAACGCGTTTTGATCTTTTCGATGCTCCGTTATTGGGTTGAGCAAACTGCCATGACCGCCCTGGCTCTCTCAGCGCTTGGGCACGAAGTCACCCTTGCTTACCTCCCGCACGCGCATTGGAAGAAACCCATCAGTCGCTTCGACCTGCGCCGTCAGGATCTATATCTCAAAGATGTCCTCAAGCCGCTCAATGAGATCGTGCGAACCGTTTCGCTTTTGGATGCTCCCGCAGCGGATTCTCTCCCCGAAGAAATTTCTTCTCAATTGGATGCCTCTGCCTATCGGGATACGCAGTATTCCCTGCTCCACGAAGAAATCGACGTGGACTCCGACCTCTACGCGATGCGGCACGAACGTGACCTGCGGCATGCTCTCGTTATCTTGGCATTTCTTCAGCAAGAAAAATTCGACGCGATCGCTCTGCCAAATGGCAGCATCCTCGAATTTGGGATGACCTTTAAAGTTGCTCGTTATCTCAACATCCCCGTTACCACCTATGAATTCGGCGAACAAAGCGAACGTATCTGGATGGCGCAAAATGCAGACGTGATGCGCCAGGACACCTCCGGAATGTGGAATGTGCGCAAAGACACATCCCTCAGCGAAACAGAATGGGAACGTGTTAAAGAATTCTTCTCCGCACGTCAAGGTGGCAGCTTGTGGGAAAATTTCGCCCGTAACTGGCAAAATATCGAAGCACAAGGTAGCGCACAAGTCCGTGAAGAACTCGGCTTGGACCAGCGTCCACTTGTTCTCCTCCCCGCTAACGTTCTCGGCGATAGTCTGACTCTCGGACGTCACACCTTCAGCGAGAGCATGACTGACTGGCAGGCACGCACCATCGAATTCTTCGCCAAACGCACCGATGTTCAATTCGTTATCCGTGTTCACCCGGGCGAAGGGATAGGCTGGGGATTGTCGGTTTATGATATTCTCAAAGAAAAATTCCCCGAACTGCCTGAAAACATCCACCTCATTCCAGCAGATGCCAAAGTCAATACCTACGATCTTGTCAACGCCGCCGACATCGGTTTGGTCTTCACCACCACAGTCGGCATGGAAATGGCAATGATCGGACTCCCCGTCATTGTTACCGGCCAGACCCATTATCGCGGTAAAGGTTTCACTATCGAGCCATCTTCATGGGATGAATATTTCGAGACCCTCGAGAAGGTCATCGCTGACCCGAAAGCCTACGCTCCCAGCCGCGCAGATGTCGAATCCGCGTGGACATACGCCTATCGCTTCTTCTTTGAATATCCGCAACCCTACCCCTGGCACGTTCAACACTTCTGGGATGATGAAGAACTTTGGTCAATCGAAAAAGTAATGAGCGCAGAAGGTTTGAAAAAATTTGAAAAAACCCTCGGCTATTTGGCAGGGGAAGAGATGGATTGGAAATAGATGTGCATTGCATCCGCTTTTGGATGCGTTGCACATCGGGTCTTATAGGAATTATCCCTTACCTAAACCCGACCTGCAACGCACTTTCCACTTCGCTTCAAGTGCAATGCAGTTCTCTCGTGAACTAAAAAATCTGATCAATCTGTGAATAGCTAATGAATTATAAAAAAATCGGCGCCATCTTCACCCACATCTACACCGGCTCAGGTATCTTTCTCGCCTTTTGGGCAGCTTTAGCCTTGCTCGAAAAAAATGCCCCAACCTTCTTCATCGCCCTTGCGATCGCGGTTTTAATTGATGCTTCTGACGGTTGGCTCGCTCGCTACTTCAACGTTACGAAGAATGCCCCAAGCATAGACGGCGCAATGATGGACAATATCATCGACTACATCACCTACGTTTTTCTGCCCGCTATAGCCTTGGTCGTCTTTGATATTCTGCCCTCAAACCTCACTTGGGTTGCCCTCTTCCCACTCGGAGCCAGCATCTACGGTTTCAGCCAGATCCACGCCAAAGCAGATGCATCTTTCGTTGGCTTCCCCTCTTATTGGAATATTCTCGTTCTCTATCTCTACGTCCTCCAGTTTTCAACCATGTGGGTAGTTTTCATTCTGATCTTTTTATCAGTGATGGTTTTTATCCCCATTCGATATTTATATCCAACCCGAACTCGTTGGCTACAAGGCACCACGCTTACTTTGGCGATCATCTGGGGAGTAGGCATTATTGTCCTTTGTGTCTATCCAGATGCAGCCTGGGCGAAGCGCATAGCTTACCTATCCCTTCTTTACCCCCTCTATTACGCAATTATTTCTTTTATGCACCATCAACAAATCACAAAGAATAAGAAAGAGCTAAATCCAGTAAAATTACCTGTGGAATAAAAATGATGACAGAAAATAACACCAAACAACAAGTCCGTGAATTCTACGACCAAATCGGTTGGTCACAAGAAGATGATGGCAACTATCAAAATGCACGCTACGAAGACCTGCGTCCCGTTTCGCGCGAATACATCCACAAGACGCGTCTACGCGTTAATCAGCACCTGCTCCCCTCGGGCAAATATCTGCTGGATGCTGGTTCCGGTCCCGTCCAATACCCCGAATATCTGACCTACTCCGAAGGCTACGACTACCGCGTTTGCGCCGATATTTCGATCACCGCCTTGCAAGAAGCAAAAAAACGTCTTGGCGATCACGGTCTTTGCATCGTTGCCGATGTGGCAAATCTCCCATTCGCTCCCAATGCTTTTGATGGAATTGTCTCCATGCACACTATCCACCACCTTCCAATGGACGAACATCGTGCTGCATACAAAGAGCTATATCGTGTCCTCGGTATAGAAAAAAAAGCCGTTGTTGTCAATGGTTGGGGCGATCCTTTCTTAATGAAACTGGTCGAGCCGGTTATCCAACTGGGACGTGTTCTAACAGGACGCTCGCTCAAACGCGGTCAAAAAGATATTTCAGGCGATGATGCGACGGGCACTTTTGTCCGCAAGATGAACGCGCGTTGGCTGAAAAACGAACTGAAAGACTTATTCCCCATTCAAATTTATGTTTGGCGTGGTCTCAGCACGCGTTTCCTGCGCTGGTTCATTCGCCCCCAGCGTGGCGGGAAAAAACTCCTGCAGCTTGCCTTCTGGTTCGAAGATCGTGCCCCGCGCTTTTTTGGCGAGAATGGGCAATACCCGATGATCGTCTTCAAAAAAGATCAATAGAATTTAGACATGTCCAAATATACTGACCAGCAATATCTCAAAGCTGAGCAATATAAAGATGCGTCAAATCTGAACGCGCGCATCCTGCTTCACGAACGCTTTAGCGAAAATAAGCAAGGCTGGGCATCGTGGGTTTTCGACACTTACGAAAAGCTGCCTGCTTCTGCAAAAGTATTGGAATTGGGATCAGGTTCTGCCTTTATTTGGACGCAGTGTCCCGAGCGAATTTCTGCTGGCTGGGATATAACCCTCAGCGATCTCTCCCCAGGGATGCTGGCTACCGCGCAAGAAAATTTAGCGGGCGTTCAGCATCAGTTCAACTACCGTGAAATTGACGCCCAATCCATCCCCTTCGGCGACGAAACCTTCGATATTGTCATCGCCAACCACATGCTCTACCATGTGCCAGATCGACCGAAGGCATTAGCCGAAACCCGACGCGTACTCAAGAGTGGCGGTATTTTAATCGCCGCAACAAACGGTAAAAATCACCTATTAGAGATGAACAAATGGCTAAAAGCCGCCAACCCTGACCCAGATTATGTCCCCTTCGGGCTTCCTTTTACGCTAGATGATGGGCAAGAACAACTTGAACCCTACTTCTCTTCTGTTGAAATCATGCGCTACAAAGATAATTTGCATGTCACAGATGTTGAATTGATGATGAAGTATATAGATTCTGTGATTAAGATTAAAGGGGCTTCTTCATCCGTTTTGGGAGAAGTTGAAGCAGAAATGAAAGACATCCTTGCCACAAAAGGCGAGATTTTTATTCAAAAAGATTCTGGCTTATTTAAAGCCGTAAAATAAGAGAGGGGTATACGATGAAAAGAAAACGGTCAACAAGAAACAGAGTTCTACTTCTCATATTCATAACCGCTGTTACGATGAGTTGTCTTAATCTTCCACAAATAAGCTTGCCAACTCCCGTTCCCACATTTGATTCTTCTACTCTGGTTTCCCAGATTTCTGTGAAAGAAAGTTCACAATGGCTATTAAAGCAGATGGAGTCACCTATTTTGAAGCCTCCTCCCCAGAATAGTCCGCAATTAGTAATTGGCTTGGATGGAAGGTTACATCTTTTCTGGGATACGTTGGGGGGGGCAGATGCCTTTATATATCACTCCTATCTAGAGGACGGTTATTGGAGCGAACCTTTTCCCATATCCTTATCATTAGGGACTTCAAAGCTTTACGTATCTCCTGTCGTTAGCCCAGATGGTGTTATCCACGTTCTTTGGAAGAACGATCTGAAGTTAGGTGGACCTTATCGTCTACTTTATGCACAGTTTGACGGAGTTTCTTGGAGCGAAGAATCTGAAGTATATGTGTCTGAAAAAGATGTGAACATATGGGGAGAATTGTTTTTTGATGAGCAATCAGTAATTCATGCCATTGTAAAAGCTTCAAATGGGATAAATTCAGACTTGTTTTATTTAACCCTAAATAGCAACAATTGGCAGTCTTCTGGCTCCATTACTCCAAAAACAGGGCTGGACGGACTTGTTACTTGGCAGTATAAGCCGTTTTACTCGGGTATAGTACTTCTTTATGGAAGAGACTTAAATAGGGATTTAAGGTTTTCTTCTTGGGAGGCTGGTGAAAACGGCGATATTACGAAAGCAAATATCCATTTACCAATTTATACGGATTACTTTGTAGATAGTTTTGGAAACTACTATGTCTATTGGACAGGACAAGTTCCTGTTCCTGGCGGAGCTACAACAGGTGCATATTACCAATGTATAGACACAAACTTACATCCTTGGTCAGAAGCTGTTTTATCAGGAGAGAAAACGGTCATTACAAAGCCATTGATTGCCCAAACCCAATCGGCTTCTGTTATGGCGTGGATTAATAGAGACGATACAATAGAATTTTTATTTCCAAACGGCTGTGAAAGTGCGAATGTGTATAGCCTGGTTTTGCCTGAATCAACAACACAAAAATAACTTATCTCTTTGGCAATAAGTGAAGAACCAAACAAGCTATGTGTTATGAATAAGCAAAACTATAATGAATTTTTACTTTATTGTGTTGAAATACAATAGAGAAATCTGCATAATCTGTGGATAACAAAGAAAAAACCACAAAACACTCTGCGCTCTTCGCGAAGCATACTCGCTAGAGTGCTGTGTCTCGTGGTGAAAAAAATAGGAGCAATCATGAACTGGACAAATAAAACAATCCTCGTCACCGGCGGGACAGGCTCATTCGGCAAGAAATTTACCAAAATGCTGCTGGCGGAGAAAAACCCGCAAAAGATCATCATCTTCAGCCGCGACGAGCTGAAGCAGCACGAAATGCGCGTCGCTGGCTACAACGATCCCCGTTTGCGCTACTTCATTGGCGACGTGCGCGACCGCGACCGCCTCCTGCGCGCCATGCACGGCGTAGATATCGTCGTCCATGCCGCCGCGCTCAAACAGGTTCCGGCTTGCGAATATAACCCGATGGAAGCCATCAAGACCAATATCATCGGGACATCCAATGTCATCGAAGCCGCCCTCGATGCAGGCGTGAAAAAAGTCCTCGCCCTCAGCACCGATAAAGCCGTCAGCCCCGCAAATCTTTATGGTGGCACAAAGCTCGTCGCCGAGAAACTCGTTGTGCAGTCAAATAATTACTCGGCAGGCACATCCACGCGTTATTCTTGTGTCCGCTATGGCAATGTTGTCGGCAGTCGCGGCTCGGTTGTCCCGCTATTCTTGAAAATGCGCGCCACCGGCAAACTGACCGTCACCGACGACCGCATGACTCGTTTCTGGCTTTCCCTCGAGCAGGGCGTTCAATTCGTCATCAACTGCATCGAGCAGATGGAAGGCGGCGAAGTCTTTGTCCCTAAAATCCCCTCCACCACCGTCGTTGACCTCGCCCGCGCCATCGCTCCTGATGCCGAGATCGAGATCATCGGCATTCGCCCGGGCGAAAAGCTCCACGAAGACCTGCTCTCGGTAGACGAATCCCGCCACTCGGTCGAACTCGACGATATGTTCGTCGTCCAACCCGTCGAAGCGAGCTGGTTTGGCTACTCCTGGCAGGACAAAGGCAAAACCCTCCCCGAAGGCTTCTCCTACACCAGCGATAACAACTCCGAATGGCTCGATCTCGAAGGCATGAAAAAGTATATTGCGCCTTTTGAGAAAGAATTCAACGAAGGCACGCTCGAAGGTTAAATCACACAGCTCCTGAGCGGAGCGACCGATAGGGAGCGCAGACGAAGGACGGCATTTGCAAAAACCGCTCTTCGTCTGCAAGCTCACTGCGTGAGCCTTCCGCTCAGAGACTGGAGATATTATGAAAATTCTTGTTACCGGCGCATCTGGTCTCCTCGGTCTCAATCTCAGCCTGCAAATGGCGGAAAAACACACAATCATCGGCGTGGATCGTTCAAAGCTGGTGAATACGCCCTTTGATCTAATTAAATTGGATTTACTGGACTTGGCAGCCCTCCCCAAACTGCTCGATGAATCCAAGCCGGATGCCGTGATCCACTGTGCTGCAAACGCCCTTGTGGATGCTTGCGAGCTGACCCCTGACATCGCCTCGACCCTTAACGCTGTTTTGCCCGGTCAACTGGCATCTGCCTGCGCTGAGAGAGATGTCCGCTTCCTGCACATCTCCACCGATGCTGTCTTTGATGGCACAAAAGAAGGCATCTACACCGAAGACGATGCTCCCAACCCCCTCGGCGTTTATGCCCAAACAAAACTCGATGGCGAGTATGCCGTTCTTGATGCAAATCCCGCTGCGGCGATCGCGCGCGTCAACTTCTTCGGCTGGTCGTTAAGCGGAACGCGCTCCCTCTCTGAATTCTTCGTCAACAACTTGGGGGCGGGCAAAAACGTCAACGGTTTCGACGATGTTTACTTCTGCCCCATGTTCGTCGGCGATTTGGCAGATACCCTGGTCGGGATGCTGGAAAAAAGCCTCTCGGGGCTGTACCACGTCGTCGGGTCACGGGCGATTACGAAATATGAATTTGGGCAGGCAATCGCTAATCAATTCGGCTTCGATGCGGGGCTGATCAATCCCATCTCCGTATCCGACGCAGGCTTAACCGCAAAGCGTTCTCAGAATTTACGACTCTCTATCAACAAGCTATCCACAGCTTTGGGCTACGACATCCCCGACTTTTCCACTGGTTTGGCGAAGTTTTATACACAATACCAACAGGGTTATCCACAGAAATTGCGGAGTTATACACAGTTGTAAGGGCGAACGGCCGTTCGCCCCCACGAAATGGAGGCACATATGGACGTCAAAATTGCAAACCGACTAATCGGCAAAAACCACCCAACCTATTTCATCGCAGACATCGCGGCCAACCACGACGGCGATATTGAGCGGGCGAAAGAGTTAATTCGTTTGGCGAAAGAAGCGGGCGCAGATGCAGCGAAGTTCCAGAATTTCAAGGCGAAGAAAATCGTCTCGGATTATGGATTCAAGTCGATGGGTGGGCAGGTTTCGCATCAGGCTTCGTGGAAGAAGTCGGTTTTTGATGTCTATCAGGCTGCCGAAGTGCCGTTGAATTGGACATCGGAACTTGCCGAAGAATGCAACGAAGTCGGGATCGAATACTTCTCCTCCCCCTACGATTTTGAAGCCGCAGATATGCTCTACGACTATATGCCCGCCTACAAAGCTGGCTCTGGGCTAATTTCGTGGCCCGATTTTTTGGTCTATATGGCGAAAAAAGGCAAGCCGATGTTGATCGCCACCGGCGCATCTGATATTGGCGACGTGACCCGCGCCGTGCGTGCCGTGCAAGCCGTAAATGAGCAGATCATTCTCTTCCAGTGCAATACCAATTACACCGCGAGTGATGAAAATTACGACCACTTGAATTTGAATGTCTTGAAAACTTATCAGACCATGTTCCCCGGGATGGTCTTGGGTTTGTCTGATCATACGCATAGCCCTGCTCCCGTTGTTGGGGCGGTGGCGATGGGCGCGCGCGTGATCGAGCGTCACTTTACCAACAGCAACGAGCGTGAAGGGCCTGACCATAAATTTGCGATGAATCCTGATACTTGGGCAGAGATGGTGCATCAAGTCCGTACTTTGGAGCGTTCTCTCGGTTCAAGCGATAAATTCGTGACCCCCAACGAAAAAGAGACTTATATGTTGCAACGCCGCTGTTTACGTGCAGCCCGTGATATTAAGGCTGGTGAAGTTTTCACTGCTGAAATGGTCGAGCCCTTGCGCCCCGCTGTTCCCGGTGCATTAATGGCTTGGGATACAGAAGCTGTGATCGGCAAAAAGGCGTTGGTCGATATGCCTTATGGCAAAGAGCTTCGTTGGGTAAATTTGAGCGAGTGATTTACCACAGAGAACACGGAGTTCACAGAGTTTAAAACTAGAGAATTGCATTGCACTTTTTCTCCCCTAAATTCCATGCTCCTGCCCCGCAGGATGTTGGCGGGGTTGGAATTTGGGGGAGATGCCCGACAGGGCAGAGGGGGCGGGTGCGTAAGTGTCCCGAATGGGGTATGCTGTTCGGCTTATTAACAAGACCCACTGTGCAACGCATCTTTCAGATGCAATGCACACCTAGATGAATATGAAAATAATTTACTTCTCCAAAACCTATTCCCCTCATGATCATCGCTTTCTTTCAGCTTTGGCGCAGACCGAGCATAAGGTCTATTTTGTGCGTTTAGAGTCAGCCACGAATGAGAGCGAAGATCGCATTGTGCCGACAGAGATCGAGCAGGTCATTTGGGAAGGCGGCAAGCGCGAATTCCGTTGGCGGGATGTGCCGAAATATGCGCGTAGTTTGCGTAGCGTCATCAGGCGTATCCAACCCGATATTTTGCACGCTGGGCCGATCCAGACAGTGGGTTTGATCGCTGTGCTGACAGGTTTTCGTCCCTTGTTGATGATGTCGTGGGGCTTCGATTTAATGGAGGATGTGTATCGCAACAAGTGGTGGGAGCGGGTGACGCGTTTCGTCTTGAAGCGATCCACGTTCTTTACCAGCGATGCGCAAGTTACGCGAAGTAAAGCCGTTGAATATGGGATGAACCCAGAAAAAACAGTCGTCTTTCCGTGGGGTGTTGATCTTGATCACTTTAAACCCAGCCCCGCAACAAAAAACGAAAACGATCTTCTCAGGTTCTTCTGTAATCGTTCTTGGGAACTGCGTTATGGAGTAGATGTTCTCGCCAAAGCATTTGTTCGGGCTGCAAAGAGCAACCCCAATTTGAGTCTGATCCTGATCGGTGGCGGCTCAATGGGCGGCGAATTACGACGCATTCTAACGAGCGGCGGCGTGATCGATCAAGTCCACTTTGGTGGTTTTATCAGTCAAAAGGAATTGCCGCGCTATTACAATATGGCAGATGTGTATATCTCGCCCTCGCATGTGGATGGCTCATCCGTCTCGCTGATGGAGGCGTTGGCGTGTGGGCTGCCCTGCCTGATCTCGGATATCCCCGCAAATAAAGAGTGGGTGGTGAAGGGTGAGAATGGCTGGCTTTTCCCGGATGGGAATACCGACGCGCTCGCGGAGAAAATCTTGCTCGTTGCAGAAAAACGTGATGCCCTGCCCGAAATAGGTGCGCGTTCCCGTGCCGTTGCCGAGCAGCGTGCTGACTGGACGAAAAATTTCCAGAAATTGCTGGAAATCTACGAATATTTGGGGAAATAAGATTTATTAGGTTCTTTGCATGAACATAAATCAGCTTCTAAAAGCTCTTTTTTATTATGAAGAAGAAAAGAAATATCCTTGGCTCACGCTGGTTATTTTGCTTTTCCTGTTGGCGATAGGGATTTTCTTTTGGGGTAATTTTCTGGATTGGCGGCATACGACATTCAACTTCCATGATTGGGGGGATATCAATATCCCGCGTATAGACGCTGTGCAAGATGGGCTACGGCAGTTCACCTTTCCCTTGCACCTGGCTAATACAAGTTCTCTACATGGA
This sequence comes from Anaerolineae bacterium, assembly GCA_018648605.1. Lineage (GTDB taxonomy): Bacteria > Chloroflexota > Anaerolineae > Anaerolineales > Villigracilaceae > Desulfolinea. The sequence goes on from JABGQU010000008.1 coordinate 15,091, forward strand.
GTTACAGATCGAATTTGGGTTTTGCCAGATATTATTTCAACGCCACAGATGCTGTTGCTATATTGGTTTGAAACCGAAACCTATATTCTTTTTGATGTATTTTTCCATTTTCTTCTGGGGGCGTTGGGACTATTACTTATTAGAAAAGAGTTCAAACTTTCTCTTTTTACCTATTCGGTTCTGTTGACTTTATTCAGCGCGAATGGCTATATTCAGGCACATTATGGGGTGGGACACTTTAGCTGGGGAGGATATTTTCTCTTTCCGATTTTCTTTGCGCTCATGCTACGTTTTTCTTCTGGAGAAGTTGGTTGGAAATGGGTAACGCAGGTGGCCTTTGTGCTTTTTTATATGGTCTTGGCTGGTTCCGAGCATCATTTTTTCTGGTTATTGATCTGGCTGGGAGGCTTTGCTCTGGGAAATCTTCGCCGCATTAAGTGGATATTTTATGCAGGCTTATTTGGCGGATTATTGAGTGCGGTGCGTCTTCTGCCACCTGCTTTGGGATTGGGAAATTTCTTTGAAAAATTTATGTCTTTCGGTGGATTTCCCACCTTGCTGGATATTTTGAATGCCATGACAGTGTTGACGCCGATCCGAGCAGAGACTATGAATCTGCTTAGAATAGCGGCCGTGTGGGAATATGATTTATATATTGGCTTTGTTGGCACAGCTTTTATCTTGTATTTCGGTTTATATCAATGGATAAGATCTAAAAAATATCAGGATTTTATCTTTCCTACTTTTTTAGTACTCTTCCTGACTCTTGGCGACATATACCGCCCTTTCTTTGATAGTCAACTTCCCTTTTTGAGTGGAGAACGTATGATCACGCGGATGGCTATTCTCCCCATTGTAGTCCTGATGGTGATGGCAGCGATCCAGTTTCAGAGATGGTTGGATACCAGACATCTCTCTTTGATAGAGGCTCTTGTCTTTTTCATTCCCTTTCTCTTTCTTGTGAATGACCTTCGTCAACATTATTTAGCATGGAATGTTCGCGAACTTGCAAAGTTCTTTGACCCCGTAATAATGAATGTGATTGGCAATAGTCTTTCCGATCATCAGGATACTTTATATACAAATACATTGGTCACCGGTCTATTCATTTCAATAGCTACCGCGCTCTTTTTACTTAGCCGCCTTTGGACTGAAAGGAAGAAGGCGGCAGAATAGCCCTATAGATAAATACACTATTATTTGTCTTGCATGTCGTCGAAAAGCGTGATACGCTGAACAAAATTGCTGGACGCCTACAAGCGGACAGCCGAGTAAATTAAAAAGGAGTTTATGATGATTTTTACTTTAATCCTTGCTTTAGCCTTTGCTGTGGTAGCTGTGATCTTTGCATTAGCAAACCCGATGATCGTGCCTATTAATTTCTTCGGTTTGCAAACAGAAGGTTCATTAGCAATGTTCATTTTGATCGCTATAGGCGTTGGAATTGTGATTGGCGTTTTGCTGATGACCCCAGGTGCAGTAAAACGGAATTTGGTATTAGCCGGTCAGAAAAAGAAACTCAAAGGCACAGAAAAAGAGTTGGACCAGCATAAAACAAAAATGACAGAGTTGGAGCAGAAGGTCAAAAAAGACGAAGATGAAAAAGCGCAGGCTGTTGCTGATGTACAGAAACGTTTGGATGAAACGCTGAAATAAACCGTAGTTCCTGAGCGGAGGGCTGAGTAGCCGAAAGGCGTATCGAAGCCCGCAGTCGAAGGACGGTATCTAATGAATCCGCTCTTCGACTTCGTGTTTTGCTCCGCAAAACCCTCCGCTCAGAGACTGGATTCGTTATGCTAACTCACACTCAACTCGTAGACAACTTCCGCGCCATCGGCGTGGATTCTGGCGACACTTTGCTCGTCCACTCCTCCTATAAATCTTTCGGCGGTGTGGACGGTGGTCCGCAGACCGTCATCGATGCGCTGCTCGACGTTTTGGGCGCAGACGGCACGCTCGTCATGCCGACCTTCAACTTCGACTTCTGTAAAGGCGCTGATTGGGATGTGCGAGAAACCCCCTCCCAAATGGGATTTATGACCAATCTCGTCCGACAAGATGCTCGTGCGACACGCGTTTTTCACCCAATCTACTCTTTTGCTGTGATCGGCAAACACGCCCAAGCCTTTGGCGCATTGCGTGATAAAAGCAGCTACGGCGCAAACTCCGCTTTTGCCAAATTGCGTGAGTTGGATGGCAAGATCATGGTCGTTGGGCTTTCCTATAACGACAGCATGACCTTCTTCCACCACGTCGAAGAGATGGAAGGCGTAGATTATCGTTATCTCAAAGATTTCACGGGCAATATCACTGATTGGGAGGGCAACACCTCCGTAGATACCTACCAGATGCTCGTCCGCGATCTCGACATGGGCGTGCAGACGATGGTCGACCCGATGGGATACCGCCTTGAAGAAGAAGGGATCATCAAATCTCGCATGATCGGTGAAGCGGATGTCAAACTAATGAAAGCGAATGAAGTCTATGATTTCACTGTTATAGAAATGAAGCGAGCCCCGTTTTTGCTTTACCAAATTGAGGAATAATGGAACGCGGATTTGCGCGGATTTTTAAAAAACAAAAAAAGCTTTTAAAATCCGCGCAAATCCGCCTAATCCGCGCCATCCGCGTCCCATTCCTTAAAGCCTATGAAACCCTACCCCTCCCTCAAATCCATCATTGCCGAGCTGCTGCCGCTCCACCGCACCATCGTCTCCGACGACATGGACAAAACCCTCGCGATCATCGGCGGCTATCTCCCCGACCAAGCCAACTACGCGCTACAAACCTATTCGCCCGGCACCAAAATCTGGACCTGGGTCGTCCCGGAGCGCTACATCGTCCACGCCGCCTATCTCGAAACGGAATCAGGCCAAAAGGTGGTCGACTTCGCCGACAATCCCCTCCACATCATCTCCTACTCCCTGCCCATCGACAAGATTTTGACTTGGGACGAACTCGAACCCCATCTGCGCTACAACGAAAAATTCCCCGATGCCATTCCGTGGGAGTTCAAATATTACGAACGGGATTGGGGATTCTGTCTGCCGAAAAATCAATTCGACAAGCTGGATCGGACGGCCCGCTACCACGCTGTGATCGACGTCGAATTCGCTCGTGACCCTGAGCTGGGTCTGAAAATTGGACACGGGGTGCTGCATCCCGCAGGTGGTGCCGCCAACGGCGCTGGCGAGATCATCGTCCAAGCCCATAGCTGCCACCCCATGCAAGCCAACGACGACCTGGCAGGCGTGGTCAGCACCATCGAACTCGCCCGCAGGCTGGCAGAAAAACCGTTGCCCGAAGGCTCGATGAGCGTCCGCTTCTGGTTCGGACCCGAAACCATCGGCACCATCGCCTACCTTGCCCACAACGAAGACCTGATCCCCAATTTACAGGCTGGCATCTTCATGGAAATGACGGGCAACAAAAATAAGCTGGCGTGGCATCACTCCCGCCAACACGATCACCTGCTCGACCGCATTACGCAATACGTTCTGCGTGATAAAGACGTCGACGAACGGGATTTCGCCGCTGCTCCTGCCAACGACGAGCGCGTCATCAACGGACCTGGCGTGAACGTGCCCTGCATCTCGCTCAACCGCTTCCCCTACGAGGAATACCACACCACCGAAGACAACCTGAACATCATGGACGAAGCCATGCTGCAAGGCGCCGCCGACGTCGCCGAAGAGATCATCCGCATCTTCGCCAGCAACTACATCCCCAAACGGACATTTCGGGGTCCCGTCTTCCTTTCGGGGCACGGACTCTGGGTCGACTGGCGCGAAAATTGGAACCTGAACCGCGCCATCGAAAAAATCATGATGCGCTTCGAAGGCGAACACTCAATTTTCGACATCGCCGAACAAACCGGTCTCGACTATTGGGAGACGTATGAGTATGTTGAGAAGTTTCGAGCGAAGGGCTTTGTTGAGAGATTGCCGATTCCCTCGGAAGCGCACACATCCTAGCTAGGAGGGAAAGAAAATGGACATATTAAAAGATTGGCTCGCCACATTCTGGAAAATTATCATTAAACCGACTCCTGAGACTTTTATAGAAGAATCAAAAAAAGCTCAAGGCAAACTATCAACGGCTATTGTTTGGATTGTTTTTAGTATTCTTCTTGTCTATGCTTTTATTTTCTTTGCGTACGATTATCTTTTCCATCCAGCAACAATTATCTTCGCAATTTTATTTTTCCCTATTGTCTTTTTAGTTTTTGTCTTTTTTACCCATTTGTTTTACCAGCGTTTGTTTCGACGCAAAAAAGACTATTATTCCGAATTGCTTTATTTGTCAGTTGGGATTTTCGTTCCGCTATCAGCAATCAACCTTCTTGTAGGCTTAATCCCCAATATTGGGCTAACGCTTGCCAACATAATTTGGGCTTATCTCTTTGTGTTGGTTGTCATTGCAGTAAAGGCTGTATCAAAGTTGAACGTTTGGCAGTCAATCGTGACAGTTTTTCTCGGTTTACTTTTTGCTTCGATAGGTTTTCTTTGCATTCCAGCTTTTTTACTTAGCATGATGAATGCCGTACCAGGAACTCTTCATTAAAACTCTGTGCTCTCTGTGTACTCTGTGGTGAAATAACCCTATGAAACCTCGTACCATCGCCATTATCCAAGCCCGCATGTCCTCCACCCGTTTGCCGGGGAAGGTACTCCTCGATATCGCCGGAGAGCCGATGCTTGCCCGTGTCATTGAGCGCGCCAAACGGGCCAACCTCGTGGACGATGTTGTGCTCGCCACCACCACCGATCCCAGCGACGACCCTGTCGCGGAGTTCTGTGCCGAGCGGGGCTACAATTTCACGCGCGGTAGCCTGAACGATGTTTTAGATCGCTACTATCAGGCAGCGCGTCAGTATGAAGCGGATGTGATTGTGCGTTTAACGGCGGATTGTCCCGTTTTAGATTCAGAAATAGTAGATGAGACAATCAGTAATCAGTATTCGGTAATCAGTGGGCAGTATGAAGAGAAATTTGATTTCGTTGCTAATCGTCTGCCCCCGCCAATGGGGCGCACCTTCCCCATCGGCTTAGACACCGAAGTCTGTACCTTCTCTGCCCTCGAACGAGCGTGGAAAGAAGCCGACCAAAAGCACCAACGCGAACACGTCATGCCCTATCTCTACGAGAACACCACACTGAATACTGAAAACCGAACACTGTCCACTGGCACTTCCCCGCGTGGCTTCAGGATCGCCCTCGTCAACCACGTCCCCGACTACGGCTCCCTGCGCTGGACGGTGGATACACCCGAAGACCTTGAGTTCATTCGTCAAATCTTCGCTCGCTTTGACCACGATGATTTTGGCTGGAAAGATGTTTTGGCTTTGCTAGGGCGCGAGCCAGAGCTAGCCAAGATCAACGCCGATGTGCATCATAAAACTTTGATGGAGTAACCTAACCCAGTCTCTGAGCGGAGCATCGAACGGTAGAGAGATGCGTAGTCGAAGAGCGGCGTGACCAGAGAATCCCGTCCTTCGACTGCGCCGATACTAGGTTTCAATACGGGCTTCGCCCTACTCAACCACCAGCATCGCCTCCGCTCAGGAACTGTACTTGACACTTATACACATGACACTTTTAACCCTATTTTCCTCCCCAAAACCCTTTACCGACCCGCATATCAACATCATTCAGCGGAACGCGATTGAATCGTGGACAAAACTGGATGATGTGACCGTCATCCAGCTCGGCGACGAGGAAGGAGAAGCCGAAGCCGCCCGTGATTTGGGCGTGCTGCACCTCCCGAACGTGATGCTCAATGAGAAGGGGACACCGTTAATCTCCTCCATGCTGGCACTTGCCCGCGAGCATGGAAATACACCCCTGTTTGGCATCATCAATGCCGATATTCTGGTAATGGATGATATAGTGGAAGCAAGCCGCAGGGTCCACGAACGTCTCGACCAATTTGTTTTATTGGGACAACGCTGGGATCTGGACGTCACTCAACCGATGGAATTTGCCGGGGACTGGCAATCCCAATTAAGAGAAAAAGCACTTCGTGATGGCGAACTTCATCGACCTGCAGGCAGTGATTACTTCATCTTTCCCCGTGATTGTTATGCTGATATCCCGAATTTTGCGATCGGGCGTGCGGGCTGGGATAATTGGTTCATCTACAAGGCGCGCGCCGAAAAATGGGATGTGGTGGATGCGACGCCCGATGTGATGATCGTGCATCAGAACCACGATTATCGGCATTTGGCGGGTGGGCAGATCCACTATTCGGCGCCCGAGACGAAGAAGAATACCGAGATGGCGGGCGGCGTGGTGCAGACGCGTTACACCATCCTGGATGCGACCAAGCAACTGCGGGATGGTAAAATCACCCGCCCCCGCGCCACAAGCGGACGCTTTTGGCGCGGCGTGGAGCTTTTCTTACGGAAGATGCTTTTCTTCCTGCCTGAAAAAAGAGTAGAGATGCTGGTTCGTCCGAAACGCTGGGCGAAGCTATTGAGAAAATGTTTTACGAGAACAGGAACAGGTGCGTAAATGCCTCGTATCGGAATGAACCCCTCACGCGGTCGTAAGACCGAATATAAACCCGCCAGAGTGACGTTGGCGGTGTTGACCTATTTGCCCGAAGAAACGGGCTATTTTCAACATCGTTTTGATGTGACGCGCATGTGCATCGAGAGCCTGATAGCGAATACGCCGCAGCCTTTTGATCTGCTGGTTTTTGATAACGGCAGCGCACCGCAACTTGTCGAATATTTGAGCCAGATGAATGCCGAAGGCAAGATCGATTATTTGATGCTCTCGCATCGTAATATTGGCAAGATCGGCGCCTTGCAACAGATTTTTAAAGCCGCGCCAGGGGAAATAATCGCTTATACGGATGATGATGTTTTCTTCCTCCCCGGCTGGCTGGATGAGCATCTAAAGATACTCGAAACATACCCGGATGTGGGCTTGGTAACCGGTTTCTACATCCGTGCTCATGTGGCGTATGCGATGCAATCGCTGACGAAATTCATCGAAGAATCCGATGTGGATGTGACGCGCGATCTGCTTCTCGAAGAAAAATGGATCACTCACTTCAACGATAATATGGGGCGCACCCGCGCCCAATATGACGAGGAAACCGCTGGCTTGCAAGATATTTCGCTGACCTATCAAGGTGTAGAAACTTTTGCATCAGCCGGGCACCATCAGTTCGTTGCGCCCAAGCAGGTTTTGACGGATGCGCTTCCTGCTGAGTGGCAAGGCAAGCTGATGGGAAAAATGCGTGAGCTCGAAGAAGATATTGATAAACTTGGCTTTATGCGCCTTTCCACGCGTGAGCCGGTGACGCGCCTGTTGGGCAATGTGATCAGCCCCGAAATGGCGACAGAAGCGCGAGAATATGGTTTTGATGTGGATGGCGTGCAAAGCAAGGAAAAATCTGCATTGCGTCAAAGCATTTATAAAATGAAACTGATCCAGAAAGTTGCCTGGCGTCTTTATAATTTGGCTTACGATATTATTAACGCGAAGTAGATTTTGAAGGTGTTGGGAAAGAAATAAATCTTTGTATGTCTCTGCGAGCTGCCGATGCTTTTCGGCAGCGTGGCAGCCTCCCGAACTGTTTAGGAGATTGCTTCGGTGGTGAAACTGCCTCGCAAAGACAGAATGAGAAGAGTTTGAAACCGGAGAACTATGGAAGCTCTACAACGAATAAGATCCGCCGCCCGCATTTTGCTGCGTGGCGAAGAAAAATCAGGCATCCGCAATGCCATCCCACTGCTGAGTGCTGAGCAGGTCGCCGAGGTGAAGCAATTCTTCCCGATGGAGAAATTCTTCATATACGGGCACGCCCGTTCAGGGACAACGCTTTTAGCACGGCTCATCCGCCTGCATCCCGAAGTGCATTGCAATTGGCAAGCGCACTTCTTCACTCGCAAGCCGCTGCTCAAATCTCTCGTGGATAGCGTTGAGATCGAAGCATGGCTTACTCACCGCTCGAACCGCTGGAATGACGGCGCAGACCTGTCCCCGCTGGTAATGCGTGCCGCCGCCGACTATATCATGGAGAGCGACGCCAAACGCGCGGGTTCGCAGAAAGATATCGTCGGCGATAAAAGCCCCAATAGCCTGAATGATGGCGAATCCGTACAGATGATGCACGCCATTTACCCCGATGCCTACTTAATTAACATCGTCCGTGACGGACGGGATGTGCTCATCTCGCAGCGTTTTCGTAATTTCGTCGAAGAGTCGAAATTCCTAACAGCGGAGGATAAGCAGATTATGGCAGCCTTGCGTGCTGACAAAACTCCCTTCACAAATGGCGAACGCTCCATCTTTACCGAAAAATGGCTACATGCCAACGCTGTGGGCTGGGTCAAAAACCTGACTGAGACCGAGAGCGAAGGACGCCGTTTGCTAGGCGAACGTTATTACGAGTTTCGCTACGAAAATTTGTTATCGCAACCTTTTGAAGAGATGAAAAAGGTCTGGCAGCATTTTGGCATTGAAATCGCCGACTCGCTTGAATCGCAGATTCAAACAGAAATGACATCCAACCCGGACCAGACCTGGCAAAAAGAGCGCAACGAGAGCATCGCAGACTTTCTCCCAAAAGGGCAGGCGGGTAACTGGCAGAATATATTCACTGCGCGAGATCGTGAGATATTCAATAATGTTGCGGGTGAGATGCTGAAGAAGTGGAAGTACGAAATATAAACAGTTCCTGAGCGGAAGGTGAACGATTTGAACCTGTAGTCGAAGGACGGAGTTTGCAAAGCCGCTCTTCGTCTGCGCTACGCTCCGCTCAGAGACTGGGCACAGGAGATAAAATGAAATTTCTAATCGCCGGGCTAGGTTCCATCGGACGCCGTCATCTGAATATGTTGCGTGAGTTGGGGCAGGATGACATCGTTCTTTACCGGACACATCAATCTACTTTGGATGATGAAGAATTGGCTGGGATTCCCGTCTATACCGATCTGCGAGACGCCCTTGCGCTCAAACCTGATGCCGTTATCGTGGCAAATCCCACGTCCCTGCACATGGATGTCGCTATCCCCGCTGCTGAAGCTGGGTGCCACATCCTGCTCGAAAAACCCATCTCCGACGATCTCGCGCGCGTGGACGAATTTCGCAAAGCCGCCGAGAAGAGCGGAAGCCGTATCTTGGTCGGGTTTCAGTTTCGTTATCACCCCACACTAAACAAAGCACGCGAACTTATAGAAGATGGTGTACTCGGTAAGGTTTTGAGCGCCCATTCACATTGGGGTGAGTATTTGCCGAATTGGCATCCCTGGGAAGATTACCGTGAGAGTTATGCCGCGCGCGCTGATCTGGGCGGTGGCGTGATCGGGACGTTGACGCATCCGATCGACTATATGCGTTATATCTTGGGCGAAGTCGAGGAAACGGCAGCTCTTCAGGGTCATGTTTCACCGCTGGCGCTTTCAGGTGTAGAAGATGTTGGGGAAATGGGTATCAAGTTCAAATCAGGCGCGATCGGCGCAGTGCATGTCAATTACTTCCAGCGCCCACCCGATCATCGTCTTGAAATTGTCGGCACGAAGGGAACTCTCCGCTGGAATAATGCCGATGGGGTGCTGCATCATTACGCCATGCCCGACGAATTTGGGACATGGAACGCAACTCCTGCTGCGCCCATCCACACAGAATATTCTTTGCCGGATGGTTTTGAACGTAATCATCTTTTTGTAGCGCAGATGCAGCATTTTTTGAATGTGGTGCCAGGCAAAGCTGAGCCGATTTGCACGCTCGAAGACGGTATTCGTGCAGTTGAGCTGGTTTTGGCGGCAAAACGATAAATATCGTTCATAAAGCGTAGGGGAAAACCACAATAAAGCGTGTATAATTGCGGCGTTTGTCTAAAATTCAGAAGCTGAATTCTGATTATGGTCAAGCGCCTGAAGATAGTTTTTCGTTGAGCTTTTGGAAAAAAGAAACTATGAATGTAAGTGATTTTAGAGATCATCCAGTTTTTATTTGTGGGCATCCCAAATCGGGCACCAGCTTGCTGCGCTCGTTGCTCGATTCGCATCCTGAAGTAGTGGCGTATCCCGAAGAGACGGTTTTCTTTCGACGTTTCCTGCCTGCTGCCAAAGGATGTTTGCCTGCTGAAAAAATGGAGCTTGCGGATCGTTTGCTTACGCATATTTTTGAATGGAATAAAGACAACCCGCCTGCGCATCAATCTGGTCATCCAGACCGAACCTATACTCAGTTCCCTGCATCACAGGTTCGTGCCCGGGTGCGAGAACGCCTGAACGAGCAATACCGCCACGACGGTGATATTCTTAGTGCTGTAATTCTTGCCTTTGGCGATGTTGCCGGACAAAGAACAGACGCAACCCGCTTTTGGCTTGAAAAGACACCCTATAACGAATATTTTGCGAAAGAGATATTCGGGTGGTGGCAGCAGGCACGTTGTATTCATGTGATTCGTGATCCGCGAGATAATTTTGTCTCTTATCGACGCAAACACCCTGACTGGGATGCTGAAGTTTTCGCCCATAATTGGTGGCGTTCCACTAAAGCCGGTTTGTCAAACCAAGCACGTTATGGGCACGAGCGTTATTTTCTTATTTCGTACGAAGAATTCACTCAAAACCCGGAAGAGATGTTGAAACAGATCTGCGATTTTCTGGGTATTAGAGATGACCAAACTTTGCGAATCCCAACACGAGCAGGTGACGCTTGGCAGGGTAACTCAATGTTTAGTAATAAATTTTCCGGTATCAGTGCAGCCGCTGTTGGTCGCTGGGAGAATACCCTGAAGACAGAAGACCTTGCCGTTATCGAGTGGACAAATCGTACCTTGATGACGACTCTAGATTACCAATTATCGACGGAAAAGCCGAAGGTGTCTCCGTCTATACGCTGGCGTATGTTGAAAAAAAGAATTTATACAGAACTAAGGAGAAATAAATAGAATGACAAGCAAGAATAGCAAGTTGATCGCCCCTTATGGCGGCGAATTAGTAAATTTGGTCGCGACCGGTGAAGAACGCGACGCGCTGATCGAGCGCACAAAAGGTTTGAAAGCTATTCAGATTTCTGCACGCGCATTGAATGACTTGGAATTATTGGCTACCGGTGCTTTTTCACCCTTGGATCGCTTCATGGGCAAAGCCGATTATGAAAATGTATTGGCAAATATGCGTTTGATCGACGGGACGCTTTTCCCGCTTCCGATCACGTTGACCGCTGATCCTGCCGAACTTCCCGCTGTAGGCGAAGATCTGGTCATCCGCAATTCGCTGAATGATCTGATCGGCATTATGAAACTCGAAGAGATCTACACTTGGGATGCCGAAAAAGAAGCCCGTTATAGTCTCGGTACAAACGACTCCCGCCACCCGATGGTTTCTGAGATGTCCCGCTGGGGCAAGGTTTGTATTTCGGGTGAGTTGAAGATCATCAACATGCCCAAATATTACGATTTCGTAGGCATCCGCCAAACCCCTGCTGAAGTTCGCGCAGAGTTGGAAGAATTGGGTAACGAAAATGTTGTTGCTTTCCAGACCCGTAACCCGCTCCACCGCGTTCATGAAGAACTGACCAAACGTGCTGCCAAACAAATCGGCGGCAGCTTGCTCATTCATCCTGTTGTTGGCTTAACCAAACCCGGCGATGTAGATCACTACACCCGTGTTCGTGTATACAAAGCTTTGCTTGAGAATTATTACGATAAAAAATCTACCCGCCTAAGCCTTTTGCCTTTGGCAATGCGTATGGCTGGACCACGCGAAGCACTTCTTCACGCTATCATTCGTCGTAATCATGGCGCAAATCACCTGATCGTTGGTCGTGACCATGCTGGCCCCGGCAACGACAGCACGGGCAAACCTTTTTATGGTCCCTTCGATGCGCAAGAAATGCTCAGTGCACACGAAGAAGAACTTGGTGTAAAAATGGTGCCCTTCAAATGGCTCGTTTACCTGCCCGATACAAATGAATATGTTGAAGCAGGCGCCCAGCCCGAAGGCGCAAAAGTGCTCACCATCTCTGGTACCCAAGTCCGTGACGATTACCTCGCCAAAGGCAAATTGCTCCCCGAGTGGTTCACTCGTCCTGAGACTGCAGAGATTTTGCGTGGATCTTATCCCGCACAACATGAGCAAGGCTTTTGCATCTGGTTCACCGGCCTAAGTGGCTCTGGTAAATCTGCCACCGCTCGCGCCCTCACCGATCTTTTGCTCGAACGTGGAAAACGTCTCACCGTTCTCGATGGCGACGTTGTCCGCACGCATCTTTCCAAAGGTCTTGGCTTCAGTGCCGAAGATCGCGACACCAATATCATGCGTATCGGCTATGTCGCCGGCGAGATCGTCCGTCAGGGCGGCAACGTGATTTGTGCGGCGATCAGCCCATACCGCAATGCCCGCAACGAAGCTCGCAAGCTTGTTCCCAACGGCAACTTCTTGATGACCTATGTCGATACCTCCCTCGAAGTCTGCGAAGCCCGCGATGTGAAAGGTCTCTACGCCATGGCTCGTCGCGGCGAGATCAAAGGTTTCACGGGTGTAGATGATCCCTACGAAGCCCCCATTAATCCCGAGATCACCGTTACCGGCGATAAAGTCACCCCCGAAGAAAACGCCCTGAAGATTATTGGATATTTGGAAGAACAAGGTTTCTTGCTCAATAACTAGTTTTTAGAAACCACGTCAGTCTCTGAGCGGAGCGTAGCGGTTTATACATCGCATTCGCTCCACTCAGGAACTGGTCGTGGTTTTTTGCTTCTTTATGGATAGAAAACCCGCGTACGCCCTCCTTTTAGGCTTGCTCGCTGCGACAGGAATTTGGTTGCTGAATATAAGCACGCCCTACGGGCTTGGACTGATCGACGACGCTATCTCATATATCGCCGCAGCCCGTGCCCTCCTCAGCGGACAGGGTTTCACGCGCATCTGGCTTGCCAGCGGATTGGAGCCGATCACGCATTGGCCCCCTGGCTTTTCTGCCACGTTGGCAGCACTCAGCTTCCTTCTCAAGATCGATCCCTATCGTAGCGCTAGGTTATTGAATATGCTCGTCTTTGGTGGGAACGCTGCGCTTTTAGCGCTGCTCAGCTATAAGATGACCAAATCTCATTGGTGGGGGGGATTTCTTTCGCTTCTTTTCTTATTAAATAGCTCTATTCTTCGTCTTCATGCCCAAGCATTAAGTGAACCGCTTTATCTTTTCGTGAGCTTATTGGGGTTTTGGGCTTTTTATCGTCATTTTGAAAAAGCAAATGAAAATGTCAGTGCGAACGGAGTGAAGCAATCTCCACGTCAGGCTAAAGCCTTCCTCGCAATGATAAAAAATGCGTGGAATGAAGAGAAATACATCATCCTTGCAGGTTTGCTTACATCTCTTTCTTATCTAACACGTTATGCGGCCCTGTCCTTATTGGCGACCTTTATCGTTGCTATTTTTGTTTTGCGCCCAACATGGCGCAAAAGATTCACGTCTTTAACATTCTTTTTGCTTGGCGCGATGCCGCTCATTTTCGCGTGGATGCTTCGCAACAAGTTCATCGGTGGGAGCGTAACAAACCGTGCTATCAAGTGGCATCCCGTTACGGTGGTGAATGCCAGACGTGGCCTGAGAGAGTTCTTTTCTTTTCTTATCCCCTTGCAAGAATTACGAAGAGATTGGTTTGATAATTATTCGTTTGTGACTCTTATTCTTGTGATCATGGTCTTGAGTTTGCTTTTCTGGCTTCTTTGGCGTGTTTTAAAATATTTCCTAAAGCCAAAGGAAAATATGCAACCCGAGGTTATTTCTTTCACCACCGCTCTCTATATCTTCGGTTATATGGGGTCGTTGCTGGTCTCACTCTCATTCTTTGATGCTGCCACGCCGCTAAATGACCGTATCCTTTCACCGGTTTATATTGCGGTATTGATGCTGTTGGTTTATTTTCTTCACAAGCTCTTTTGGCAAGGTAAAATTGCAGGCAGAATATTGTCGATAAGTGCAACAATTTTCTTTTTTGCGATTTTTGGACTGGCACAGATCAACACGGTTAAAAATTTACAGGAAACCACGCCAGGATTTGCGTCCTGGCGTTGGCGAGATTCGACGGTGATGGCAGCTATCCGCGAATTACCGGATGATGTTATGGTATATACCAACCAACAGCCTGCCGTTTATTTCTGGACGGGTCGCCCTGCTATGATCTTGGCTACAAATGAAGCACATATATTGCAAGTCAAAGAGAGCATTTTAGCGGGCGAAGCTGTCTTAGCATATTTCCCCCAGGAGAATACTTCTCTTTCCCGGGAAGAAGAAAGACTTTGGCAAGATGGATTACCCGCTATAGAAAAATCGGGTCTGGGTAATTTATATGGCAAAATGCCTTAAAGGATTGAAAATGACCATTCAAGAAAAATTTGATCTAAAAGGTAAAACCGCTATCGTAACTGGCGGCTCCGGCTTACTCGGCGCAGAGTTTTGCCGCACACTTGCTGAGGGCGGCGCAAATGTCGTCGTGGCGGATATCGCTTCAGATGCCGCACAGAAAACTGCTCAGGGACTGGCAGATGCCAGTTTTTCAGCATCAAGTTTCGGGCTGGATGTGACCCGCAAAGAATCCGCCGAAGAGATGGTGTCTGAGACGCTGAAAAAGTTCGGGAGCCTCGACATCCTCGTTAATTCCGCCGCACTTGATCCCAAATTTGATGCCACTGCTTCTGAAAAAGGCATCGCTCCGGGCGCATTTGAAGATTATCCGCTTGAAGATTTTAGAGCCGCAGTGGATGTGAACCTGACGGGGATGTTCATCGTGACGCAGGCGTGCGTGAAGCCGATGGTGGCGCAGGGGAAGGGCAGCGTTATCAATATTTGCTCGACCTATGGCTTGAACGGACCCGACCAGCGCCTTTACCTGAACGACGATGGCAGCCGCGTGGCGTTCAAACCTGTTTATTACACGACGACAAAGGCTGGCGTGGTGGGCTTTACGAAATATCTGGCAGCGTACTATGCCAGCACGGATATCCGCGTGAATGCGCTCACCCCCGGCGGCGTTTTCAATAATCACAACGATACTTTTAACCGCAAATACTCCGAAAAAACCATCATGGGGCGCATGGCGAATAAAGATGAAATGAATGGCGCGCTGCTCTTCTTGGCATCGGAAGCCTCTTCGTATATGACGGGAAATAATGTTGTTGTCGATGGTGGTTGGACGGCGTGGTAAGGCAGTATTCAGTGAGCAGTGGTCGGTAATCAGTAAAAAACTGAACACTGACAACTGAATGCCGAATACCGAATACTGAATACTGAAAACTGGATACTGAATACTGATGACCGAAATCCTAGCAATTATCCCCGCTCGCGGCGGCTCGAAAGGCATTCCGCGCAAGAATATCCGCAACTTTGCGGGCTACCCGCTGATCGCCTACAGCATTGCTGCCGGGCTGAAATCGGAGCTTGTCACGCGCGTGATCGTCAGTACCGACGACGACGAGATCGCCGAAGTTTCCCGCGAATATGGCGCAGAAACACCCTTTATGCGCCCATCCGTTTTCGCCGAAGATAACACCACCGACCTGCCTGTTTTCGTCCACGCCCTTGAGTGGCTCGCCGAAAACGAAGATTATCACCCTGACGTTGTTGTGCAATTACGCCCTACATCGCCCATCCGCCCCATTGATTGCGTGGATGATGCCATTCGCATCCTGCTCGATAATCCCGAAGCCGATTCGGTGCGCGGTGTTGTTCCCGCTGGGCAAAATCCGCATAAGATGTGGCGCCTGCCCGATGGCGAGAACGCCGCCATGCGCAACCTGCTCGATGTCGATGGCATCGCCGAGCCGTACAACGCGCCCCGCCAAAGCCTGCCGCCCATCTACTGGCAGACGGGGCATATTGATGCCATTCGTCCGCGTGCCATTTTGGAGCAAAAATCCATGACGGGATCGAATATCTTCCCGCTCATCATTGATCCCAATTACACGGTGGATATTGATAATCTCTCGGATTGGGCGAAGTATGAATATCTGGTCAAGTTTGGTAATATGCAATTTATCTCACCCGGACCCGACCGCCGCCCGATGCCTGAACCCGTTAAGGCACTTTTTCTCGATTTCGACGGCGTGATGACCGATAACCGCGTCTGGACAGATCAGGAGGGACGAGAAACAGTCGCCGCCAGCCGTGGCGATGGGTTTGGTATTCAGATGCTCGTTAAGGCGGGGGTTCCTGTCATCGTCATCTCGAAGGAGAGAAATCCTGTCGTGGCGGCACGCTGTAAGAAGCTGGGCATCCCTTACCGGCAAGGTATTGACGACAAAACAGATGTTCTTAAACGGGAACAAGCCAAATTGGGGGTCGATCCGGCGGAGACAATCTTCGTCGGCAACGATCTGAACGATCTGCCCGCCTTCCCGTTCGTCGGGTGGGGCGTCGCCGTCGCAGATGCGCATCCTGAAGTCCTGCAAAAAGCGGATTTCGTGCTAAGTAAAAATGGCGGACACGGTGCTGTCCGTGAAATTTGTGATTTGATATTATCCATACTATAAATTTACGTCACTGCGAGCGAAGCGAAGCAGTCTCCCTCACAGCGTTGGAGATTGTTTCGGCGGTAAAGCTGCCTCGCAATGACACCCTAAAAGAGGTTAAAAAAATGACTCGTGAAATGAAAATTGGTAATAAATTGGTCGGTGACGGTCATCCGGCTTATATCATCGGCGAGATCGGCATCAACCACAACGGTGATGTTGATCTCGCAAAGAAAATGATCGATGCAGCAGTTGCTGCAGGGATCGATGCGGTCAAATTTCAGAAACGCACCCCGGAAGTCTGCACCCCGCTTGACCAGCAATCGAAAATGCGCCAGACCCCCTGGGGCTATATTTCGTATCTCGATTATCGCTATAAAGTCGAATTCGGTCTGGACGAATACACCGAGATCGATCGTTACTGCAAAGAAAAAGGCATCGACTGGTTCGTCTCGGTCTGGGATGAAGGTTCAGTAGATTTCATGGAAGAGTTTGGCAATCCCGCTTATAAATTACCATCCGCTTCGCTCACCGACCACGGCTTGCTGAGGCATGTCCGAGCAACGGGGCGCCCGATCATCATCTCCACTGGCATGTCCACGATGGATGAGATCCGCAAAGGCGTGGAAGTGGTTGGCGAAGAGAACCTCGGTATGATGCACTCGACTAGCTCCTACCCCTGCCCACCTGAAGAGCTAAATTTGAAGATGATCGAAACACTGAAAGCAGAATTTCCGAATATCCCCATCGGCTACTCCGGGCATGAAGTTGGCTTGGTTCCTTCGGCTGTTGCGGTTGCTTTGGGTGCTTGCATGGTAGAGCGGCATATCACCACGGATCGTGCTATGTGGGGCAGTGACCAATCTGCATCGGTTGAGCCGGGCGGATTGCGCAAACTCGTGAAATATATCCGCGTTACCGAGCAGGGACTTGGCGACGGTGTAAAACAGGTTTACGAAAGCGAAATGGGGTCGCGCGAAAAACTACGCCGCGTGAAATAAATTGATTCTTTGTAGGGGCGGGGTAACCCCGCCCCTACATGATATTTATGGAAATAAAAGACACCCTCCGTCAAAAACTTCGCGAGCCGGGCAAATATGCTCAGGCAATTTTGCGTTGGCGACGTTTCTCTTTTGGTGATGCGCCACTCATTTTTGGCAATGCCAAAGCCAAAAGCGGATCGCATTTGCTCTTGCAGGTACTCAACGGATTTACAAAGATAATTCCTTACGCCTATACGGTTGCTGATCCCGTCCGCACGATAGAAAAAAGTGGCAGGCGCAGAACTACGGATGAGATCGTTGCCGACCTGCGCAACCAGCCCCGCCATGCCATCGGATGGGGTTACGTTGATGCCACAGCAGAGAATGCCGCAGTACTCTGCCACCCAGAGCGGGTCAACTACTTCATCTATCGTGATCCACGCGATGTACTCGTCTCGCAGGTTTTCTTTGCAACCGATATGCACAAAGAGCATGGAATGCATGCGTATTACAATTCCTTGCCCGATTTTCATTCTCGTCTAAAAGTTGCTATTACCGGCATCGATCAAGGCGATCTGCAAATGGGCGGCGTCAATAAGCGCTATGCAGATGTCTTTGCCTGGTTGGATCAACCCCATGTGATGTGCATCCGCTTTGAAGATTTGATTAATAATCGCGATGAAACCCTCCTCGCTATGCTCGATGAAGTCGAGAAAACGGGATATAAAATCCCCACGCCAAGAGATAAGGCGCTGGAGATACTCATCGAAGCGATCAATCCAAAGAAGAGCCACACCTTCCGTTCAGGGAAGACGGGTGGTTGGGTGAGTCATTTTAGCGAAGAGAATAAAGCTTTATTCAAGGAAATCAGCGGGGATTTGTTGGAAAAACTCGGTTATGAAGAGAATGGTAATTGGTAGGGGCGAGGTCATCTCGCCCTTTTTTGTTAAAAAAAGATTCGGGGGATAGAGTAAAATTCCATCCTATGAAAAACTTCCTTTCTGAGTTTTACACACAAAACATCCAACGCCGCCTTACCCGTCATCTTAATAATTTCCAAATTTGGAAGATGGCGCGTCGTGTTGCCGCCCAAGTCCCGTCTGCCGATGGTGCGCCCGTCATCTTTTTCAAAGCATCCTCCGGCATCGACGATCTCTCGTGGAACAGCGCCTTTCACCTGCTCACCTCGTGGGCTTTTCGCCTGCAGGGCATCCCCGTCCAGTTTTTTGCCTGCAATTCCGGCATGACGCACTGCGTGCTTGGCACCAATCGCGATTACGTTGTCCAAAAGCCACCTTGCGCCTCCTGCATCTATCAATCGAAAACACTCTACACAGGCGCGGATGCGCACTGGTTCTCTTTTCAGATAGATGAAGAACTGGACGCTCGCCTGCGAGACTTGCCTCTGTCCGAATTAATGGATTTTATATTCAACGGGATACCCCTAGGGCAGCTCTCTTTGCCTGGGCTGCGCTGGATTTTACGGCGGCATCATCTCAATGATGACAAGCCAACTCGCTACCTGCTCAGCCAATACATCCGCTCGGCGTGGAATGTGGCTAGAGAGTTTGAGATGCTTATTAAACGGACTCAGCCTCGAGCCGTGGTTGTTTTTAACGGACAGATGTATCCCGAAGCTACCGCGCTATATATCGCTCGCAAGCACGGGATAAAAGCGATCACGCACGAAGTCGGTTTACGTCCAGCAACTGTCTTCTTCACCGAAGGTGAAGCGACCGCCTATCCGCTCCACATCCCCGATGAATTTGAATTGAACGATGCCCAAAATGCCCGCCTGGACGAATATCTCTCGAAACGTTTTCAGGGCGATTTCACAATGGCGGGGATGAAATTTTGGTCAGACATGAAAGGCTTGGATGAAGAATTTCTCGTAAAAGCGGCAGAATTCAAGCAGATTATCCCCATTTTTACCAACGTCATCTTCGACACCAGCCAGCCGCACGCCAACACCGTTTTTGAAGATATGTTCACTTGGTTGGATGCGGCCTTGGAAGTCATCAAGAAAAATCGAGAAACCCTTTTCGTCATCCGCGCGCATCCTGACGAGATGCGCCTGCGCAAAGCCAGCCTTGAGACGGTTGCAAATTGGGTCGCCGACCGCTGCGCTGACGAAGAGCCAAATGTGATCTTCGTCCCGCCGCATGAGACTTTGAGTTCTTATGAACTGATCCAACGCGCAAAATTCACGATGATCTACAACTCGACCATCGGCATGGAAGCCTCTATTATGGGCGAGCCGGTACTTTGCGCGGGTAAGGCGCGTTTCACGCAATACCCGACCGTTTTCTTCCCCCAGAGCGTGGATGCGTATAAAGAAAAATTGGCAGAGATGTTGAATGCCGAAAGCATCGAAGTCCCCGCCGAATTCAAACGCAACGCCCGCCGATTTTTGTATTACCAACTTTATTTCTCATCACTACCCTTTGGCGAATACCTAAAAACTGGGGTGCGCACATCTCATGCATTGATGCAGGATTTCGATTTAGCACGTTTGTCGCCTGAGAACTCTCCTGCGATCAAGGTGATTTTGGATGGGGTACTGAGCGATGGGGATTTCTTGTTGAGAGAATAATGCTAAAACGATTTGGGCTAACACTTTTGTTGACGATCATCGGGGGGATTCTTGGTATTTCGTTGGCAATTGCCTTCGTTTGGGGTTGGCTCGATGCCGGTTGGCAGCAGATCGAAGCCTCACCAGAACCGATTGCCAGGCTGATCTCCATTGAACGAGATCAAGTTTGGGTAGAGAGCGAATCGGGTATTTTATACAAATATACTGATGCCGAAAATTGCCAGTCCGATTGTTGGACGGTTGTGAATAGTATCCCCGATCCTGTTTGGTACGATAATCCAGACCCTATAGAAACCAAGGATACAACCTGTTCGCCCGCTTTGCTCCTGTTCAACGTTGAAGAACGAATAGAGCAATGCCATATTGAAATGTGGGTAAGCAGAAATTATGTTTTTGCGCTTCGCGAGAACGGGAATCTTTATTTTTGGCAAAGCGATATTTATGGAGAGTGGCTTGTTATAGAGTTGTTTTTCGGTCTTTGCACAGGGGCAATTTGTCTCTCGGTGCCTGCCTTCCTTTTCATTCTTTTGCCAGGAATATTGAAGTGGTTTTCCAAAAGACAGAAAAGATAGCGGTCTATTCCTTTAGGGCTGCAAGACCTTTATTTGTTATTTTATAACCGCCTCGCATAAGGCCTGCTCTTTTTATAAGCTTAAGTTTGAGCAAAGGCATTGCGATCTGGTTTGTAAAAGTCGGAGCCATAGGTGTAAGGGGTTGGCCGAATCCCTTCACGATATGCACATAGGTTTTTGTGCGTCCGTCAGCCAGAATTTGCAAAAATTGAAGTTCTTCTCTTGATAGTTTCATAGTTCACCTCATAAAAAGCATACTATAAGCAATTTAGAAATACAATAAAATTCTCTTCTCAACGCTGAAAGAATCCCCAACACCTGATACAATAGCCAGCATCCAGACGACCCAAAGAGAGCCTATGTCCACGATTAAAAAATTAAAAGCCCTCCTGCCTACCTCCCTGCGTAATAAACTGCGCATCTACGCCTACCGCGCCGAAACTGTTGCGCGCCGTCCGCGCTTTTCAGAAATAGATGCCCCCGAAAAAGGCTGGCCCAAATTGCTCGGAATTTCCTTCCCGAAAAGCGGCACGCATCTGCTTAACCAGATACTGCTCGGGTTTTCCGAATTTGCACCTTTTGCCCATCATATTCCGATCTCGTTTGCATCTTATGATGGGGATACAGGGAAGAAGCGCCGCGTGGACGAAGCCCTCGCCTACCTGAATTCTCTCCGTCCATTAGATGTGAGTGCCGCTCACCTTTTAGCGTGGTCGGAGGTCGTAGACAGGGTATGCAGCTCGGACTTTATCCCGTTTTTTATCTACCGCGACCCGCGCGATGTTGTTGTCTCGCACGTTTTTTATATTGCAGATATGTTGCCCGACCACCATCACCATAAATACTACGCAGAAGAGCTTCATAGTTTCGATGAGCGTCTGATGGTCAGCATTCTTGGTCTTCCTGATGCCGACGTGGAATTTCCCAATATCGCCGAACGCTTCGCACTCTATACCGATTGGCTAGACTGCCCCGATGTCTTGAACCTTCACTTTGAAGATTTTATCCATAATCGCCGTGAGACTTTGGGCAAAGTTTTTGATCACGTTACTGAGCGTATTCCCAATTTACCCATCGAACGAGAAACCGCGATAGATATTCTCGAAGAAAGCATTAACCCTGCCAATTCTCCAACTTTTCGCTCTGGAAAAACTGGCGAGTGGAAAAAATACTTCACCGAGGAACATAAACGCATTTTCAAAGATGTTGCGGGGGATTTGCTAGTTCGCCTTGGTTATGAAGAGAATAACGATTGGTAATTTCAATTTCATAGAGGGAAGTGCTCTCTATAAATTTATCCGACTAGGAGAAAATAATGTTTTTACTTACAGCAGCCCTTAACACTATTCTTGGTAGTGAGTCTGCTTATCTTGACCCTGGTTCTGGCTCTATCCTTATTCAACTTTTATTAGCTGCGATTTTAGGATTAGGCGTTATGTTCCGCTCGCAGTTGGCAAGGATCAAAAATCTCTTCGGTGGTAAGGATAGGGTTGACGACGATCAAGATGACGAAGAATAGCCAACGTTTAGCTTCATCGTTTCGAGACCCGAGCGGTTTTCTTTTTCGCGAAGACGGGGTTTTATATAGACAGGTAAATCAGTCCTACGCGGCGGATTACGATCTGTTAATGGAATCCGGTTTATATGAGAATCTGACGAAAAGCGGATTGCTGATTCCGCATAGTGAAGTGGAGCAGACTCCGCTTGAGCCGGGTATTGCGTATAAGGTTATTGAACCAGCCTTGGTCACGTTCGTCTCGTATCCCTATGAGTGGTCATTTGGATTGCTAAAAGAGGCTACCTTGGCGACTTTATCTATCCAAAAAAGAGCTTTGAAGAGAGGCATGACGCTTAAAGATGCAAGTGCCTACAATATTCAATTTGTAGATGGGAAAGCAGCATTGATCGATACGCTTTCTTTTGAAGCCTACGAAGAGGGTAAGCCTTGGGATGCGTATCGACAGTTTTGCCAGCACTTTTTAGCGCCTTTGGCTTTAATGACGCATGTAGATGTTCGACTGAATCAATTGTTAAGGAATTATATTGACGGTATCCCACTTGATTTAGCAGCTAAATTATTGCCGACACACACACGCTTTAATTTTGGGCTTTTGTCTCATCTGCATTTGCATGCAAAAATGCAAACGCAGCATGCGGATAAGGCACCCAAAGAGATCGCAGTAAAAGGTGGAATGCGTAAAGAGGCGTTGGTTGGGTTAATTGATAGTCTTCGTAACGTCGTTCGAAAATTGACTTGGGAGCCGGGTGGCACAGAGTGGGGCGATTATTATGAGATCACAAATTATACGGATGTGGCGGCAGAGCATAAGAAAGAGATCATCGCAAAATGGCTTGAAGATGTAGAGCCAAAGACAGTTTGGGATTTAGGCGCGAATGATGGCACATTTAGTCGCTTGGCAAGTGAACAGGATATTTTTACACTCGCCTTTGATATTGACCCAACCGCTGTAGAGAAAAATTACCGCCAAATCAAGAATGTGAAAGAGAAAAATATTGTGCCTTTGGTTTTGGATTTAACAAATCCTAGCCCTGCGATCGGTTGGCATAATCAGGAGCGGGATTCTCTTATGGAGCGCGCACCTGCAGAGATGGTTTTTGCGCTGGCGTTAATCCATCATTTGGCGATCTCGAATAACCTGCCTTTAGGTGATATAGCACGTTTCTTTACTGATGCAGGGAAGTGGCTGGTAATCGAATTTGTGCCCAAATCCGACTCGCAGGTGCAAAAATTGCTACAAAGCCGCAAGGATATTTTCGATCGTTATACGCTCAAAGATTTTGAAACTAGCTTCGGGGAATATTTCACTATTTATGAGAAAGTCTCTATCGCAGAATCGGAGCGTTTTCTGTTCTTAATGGAGCGGAAAGCGTAGGTTTCTTTGAAGTGTTCTGTCGTTGTACGTGCCTATAATGAAGCCAAAGACATTGGCCGTCTACTGGAGGGAATTAAACAGCAAAATCTCGCTGTAGAAATCATCCTTGTTGATTCCGGCTCTACAGACGAGACAGTCTCCATTGCTGAAAGCTATGGAGCAAAGATCGTTCACATCACGCCCGAAGACTTCACTTTTGGACGTTCGCTAAATTATGGTGTAGGTGCTGCGAGCGGTGAATTCATTGTTAATGTAAGCGCACATTGTTATCCCGTTTACCCCGATTGGTTGGCGCAGTTGCTCAAACCCTTCGCGGACGAAAATCTCGCTGTCAGCTATGGGAAGCAGCGCGGCGGGGCGACCAACTGGTATTCCGAGCATCAATTCTTCAAGCAATATTTTCCCGACATCTCTCAACCCCGTCAGGGACATCCCTACTCACACAATGCTAATGCCGCTATCCGCCGTTCGCTTTGGGAGCAGCATCCCTACAACGAACAGTTGACCGGTCTCGAAGATCTGGCGTGGAGCAGTTGGGCGATGGAACAAGGTTACGGTATTGCCTACACCGCCGAAGCGGAGATCATTCATCTTCACGACGAAAAGCCTGCCCAGGTTCATAACCGCTATAGACGTGAAGCGATTGCAATGAAGCAGATATTACCTGCCAGCACCTTTTCTCTCTGGAATTTTCTTCGCTTGTGGTTGAGCAGTACCTACGCTGATCTTCTACAAGCCAAACGTGAAAAGGTTTTAAATGAGCATTGGCGGAGCATTCTTTGGTTTCGTTTTTTGCAGTATTGGGGAACTTATCAGGGCTATAATTATTCAGGCAAGATCGATGCCCAGCTCCATCAGGGGTTTTATTATCCACCGGGTATTCTCTCTGAGAAAACACCTGCGCCGCGTTCTATTGAGCCTATAAATTATGATGACTAACCTAAAACTAGCTGTACTTGATGGCGAATACACCGTTCACCGCCTTTCGCCTGAAAGTGAAATTTCCGCCGATGCGCTGACCGGGAACTTTCTCTCTATCACCCACACGGAAGATGAACTCTCTATAGTCTGTGATGCACGACTCGCGATAGACAGCGACAAAAGTGAAACAGGCTGGGCGTGCATCAAGGTGTTGGGACCGCTCGATTTTGGCTTGACGGGCATTCTCGCAAAAATCGCATCCGTTTTGGCGCAGGCAGAGATCAGCATCTTTGCCATCTCGACCTATGATACGGACTATATTTTAGTGAAGAAAGATAAACTCTCTGCTGCACAAGAATCTTTGACGCAAGCAGGATATGTTTTTGAGAACTAGCCTATGAAAATCGCTGCCCTTGTCCCCATGCGGCATCACTCTCAGCGTGTGCCTGGCAAGAATTATCGCGAACTCGCTGGAAAGCCGCTTTTCCATCACATCATCGAGACTTTGCAAGCTGTTCCCGAAATTGATGTGATCGTTGTGAACACTGATTCAGAGCCAGTCATGGCTGGCTTGCGGGAGCATTTCCCTGATGTGGTCATCATCAACCGCCCCGAGCATCTACGCGAAGATGACCGCCCGATGAACGACATTCTGCTTTATGATACGGAGCAAGTCGAAGCGGATTTTTATTTGCAAACCCACAGCACAAATCCGCTATTGCGATCGGAAACGGTATCTGCCGGGATTCAGGCGTTTCTCGAAGTGTACCCTGCGCGGGACTCACTTTTTTCGGTAACACGGTGGCAAACCAGACTGTACGATCGTCACGGCGCAGCCATCAACCATGATCCGAAAGAGTTAATACAAACGCAGGACTTGCCGCCCGTCTACGAGGAGAATTCCTGCATCTATCTTTTCAGCCGTGAAAATTTAATCAAATTCAATCATCGGGTGGGAGAAAATCCGCTCATGTTTGAGATCCCCGCTCTCGAAGCGGTGGATATTGATGAAGAATCTGATTTTCAGATCGCAGATATTTTGATGAGGCAAAGATAAAGGCAATGAAGTTGAATAAGTTCTTTAAATTCCCTTGGTATGTTTTTTTTCTGGTTCTTTATGCGATACTTAGTCTATTAACACAGAACCTTGGGCAAGTAGATAGCAGTGTAGTTTTTCGTTCTTTATTAGTTAGCCTGGCACCTACGTATGTAGCTATGTTGCTCGTAAATATTTCCATTCGAGATATTCAGCAAGCTGGACTTATTGTTGCATTTTTGGCAGTTTTGTTTTTTTCTTATGGGCATGTTTATCTGGCGATAAAAAATCTTCAATTAGGCGAAATTCTGGTTGGACGACACCGTTTTTTAATATTCGTTTGGTTGCTCTTTGCCGTTGTTGGCGTTTGGGGGATTTTAAAAAAACAGCAATCTGAAACTCTAACGGGAAATCTGAATTTCATTCTTTTTATTCTTTTGCTCTTTCCCTTAATACAAATCACTTTGTACGAACTGAAAAATGTAGATAGTCAATCTTTTGAAAACATCCAAAGAGGCGAACCAATTTCAGAAGATCTACCAGACGTTTATTATATTATTTTAGATGCTTACGGGCGTTCTGATGTGTTGAAAGAGAATATAGGGTACGACAATACATCTTTTTTAAACGATCTGGAAGAGTTGGGGTTTTATGTAGCGAATTGCAGCCAAGGGAATTATTCAAACACTGAAATTTCTCTTGCATCATCGTTGAATTTTAATTATCTCAACCAGTTGAGCGAAGAGCTAACCGCTGAAACCACCGACCGTTCTTTGGTTTGGGGATTTGTGAAGCATAATGCTGTTCTTGGTAAATTCATCAGTTTTGGATATACCATACATGCTTTTCAGACCGAATTCAGTATTAGTGATGTTGAACCGGTTGATTTTCTTTATGTAGCCCCGCAAAGAGGCTTTAATGATTTTGAAGGGCTTCTCATTCAAACAACAGCTGCTATTCTTTTGGAAGATGCAGGTTTATTTAATAAATTTCACTTCACAGCAGATGATGCCAAATATCATCGCACTCTATATACGCTAGACAGGTTAAAAGAAATACCACAATCGCCTGGGCCAAATTTTGTCTTTGCTCATATCCTTCTCCCGCATCAACGTTTTGTTTTTGGCCCAGATGGCGAAATGGAGCTTGTTCAAAAATTCAGCAGTAATAAGGCTGAATATTATTCAACCGAAAGCTATATTCGTGGTTATAAGAATCAGGCTATCTATATCAGCAATACCATAACAGAGATCGCCAAAGAGATTATTGAAAGTTCCCCAACGCCACCCGTTATCATCATTCAAGGCGATCATGGCCCGAGCCATTTTTCAGAAGCTGATCGTTTAGGCATTTTAAATGCTTATTACTTCCCGGAAAAGCAAGTAGAGCTTTACCCAACCATTACACCTGTAAACACTTTTCGCTTATTATTTAATACCTATTTTAATGAGGATAATCCCCTTCTGGATGATATAAGTGTAGTGGACCCCAAAAGTTGGACAGGTGGTATAGTGGATACCGCCGTCTAA
>JABGQU010000161.1 GCA_018648605.1 Anaerolineae bacterium
ACATCTTCGTATCTCATGCAACTATTATGGCATACTTATGCAAGAGGTCTAATGTCACACTCCATGAGAAACTATGGAGATGAGACAAATGACAAAGATAATCTTGGCTTACGAGTTGTTGGAAAAAGATGTTAGCAAGAGTCATATAGCTAAATACCTCGGAGTATCTCGACGAACAATAATCCGTTGGTCGCAAGCGATAGAAGAACATGGCAGCTTGGATGCTTTTCTGAAACATCACAATCAAGCAAAGAAAGGCTCTCGTCAAAAGCGAAAGATTGATACGATTCTGAAGCGTCGTATCTGGGCTTTACGAGAAAAGCACCATCAGTGTTGCGGGCAAAAGATTCAATACTTCTTGGAAAAAGAGTACGATCAGCAAGTGAGCGTAACAACAATTTACAAGGTGCTTTCAGAGAAATATCAATTGCGTTCAAAATGGCAGAAAAACAAACCACGAGGAGCTGTCCCTAAAGCAGAAGCAGCCCGTCAAGTGATCCAGATGGATACAGTTCTCTTTGGGAGTGTATTTGCCTTCACCGCAGTTGATATTTACTCCAAAGAATGTGATGTGCTCCTACGCCCAGCTTTAGGGTCTGTTGACGGTAAAGCCTTTTTAGAGCATTGTATGCCAAGACGATTTGATGAGTTTTCAAAACTTATTCAGACCGATGGTGGCCGTGAATTCAAAGCTGAATTCCAAGAGACTGTTGGACGTTACTCTGATCGCCATCGTATTGCTCGTCCTTACAAGAAAAACGAGCAGAGCTATATTGAAAGTTTTAATCGCAGCTTACGCAAAGAATGCCTTGGATGGAGCAAATATCAGGCATCTGAAATTCCAGAGCTTACACTTTTAGTTGAAGAGTGGTTGAGGTATTATCATTATGTGCGACCACATATTTCGCTTGGCATGAAGCCACCGCTCGAAATTAAAAACGAAGTGTGACATTTTAAACTTTAATACAACGCCCTCTTGACAACAGGATCATGCTCAACCTCTGGAATCTGTCCACGCTGGAATTGACTCCCATTACTTACAGTGAAGAGTTTTTCCAAGCTCAAAATATGAGATTCCTGCAAGATGGTAAGACCCTCATCATGCAGCCTTCTCAGGGTTCCGAGCTTGAATTCTTTGATATTGAAGAAGAAAAGTCTATTGACACGTTCTCTCTCGATTATCCAATTTGGATGTATGCAGTCAGCTCGGATATGAATACGCTGGCAGTTTCTAAAAGCACGCCCATGACAGCGGAAATCTGGGACTTGAATACAAGAGAGATGCTCTCCGAATATGAACTAAAAGGAGAAGGCGCCTCGATCCTTGGCTTTGAGTTCGCACCCGATTCTCAGCAAGTATTTATGTATGGTTCAGAAAGTGTGGTCTGGGATCTGAATGCCCCGGATGAACCTTTGGCGGAGAGAGAATATACCGTTCATGCAGTCAGCCCTGATGCTAAAAAGACAGCAACTGTCGCAATGCCGGCTGAGGATCTTATATTGTCTATCTACAATGCGGAAACCGGAGAACAGATCGATCAATTTACAGGATGGTTCCCTCGAACGGATATCTATCTGCAGATGCTCTTCTCAAAAGATGGAGAGATGCTGTTCGTGCGCACAAATGAAGGGGTTTTCTTTGTAGACGTCGTAACTGCCGAGATCGTTCATCGTATTGAGCATGAATATACTTACGAAATGCAGTTATCGGGCGACGGGAGTCTGCTGGTAACTTTTTCTCAGTTTGATATCACGACCCGCTTGTGGGGTATCCCATAAGCGATGACGTAAATTGACCCATAAAAGGGAGTTGTGCAGCATAAGCGCACCGCTCCCTTTTTCTTTGAGAATTTACCCCAAACTTCGGTACAATACCTGCTATGGCAAAATTGATCACATTCGTCGGCGTCAGCGGCGTTGGCAAAACGACCCTCGCCAAAGCGCTGGCTGCTTCGGGCGATTTCGCAACCGGCTTCGAACAGCACGATACGCGTCCCTTTCAGCATCTTTGCGACAAAGACAAGCGCTACACCCTCCATAATCAAGTGGATTACTTCCTCCTGCGTGCGGAGCAAGAGCGCATTCTGCGTGCCGACCCTCTCCCCGCTCTGCTGGATGGCGGTTTGGATGTGGATTTCCACGGATTCGCGCGCCTCTTCCACACACGCGGCTATCTTGGCGATGCAGAGTATGATCTTTGCAAACGACTATACGAGCAATTGCGTGCCGCGCTTCCCATGCCCGAACTTGTTATCTATTTGACTGCGTCTGATGAAGTTGTGCGGCAGAGGCTGGCGAATAGAGATCGTGTCAATATAGCCACAGCGAAAGATGCGGGCTTGCTGAAAGAGTATTTTGAAGAGTGGTTGAATACTTTGCCGCGTAAAAAATTGCTAAGGTTAGATGTCTCAAATGTCGATGCGAGTTACAGCGATATTATTCTCGATCTTTTAACTAGATTGTAAAAGTCCCAGAGGGGCTTTTGCTCATTATCTCTAATGTTCACGTCAGGGCAATTATTGGTCAAAAACACAAATAAAATATTAAGACAAAAATGGTAATGTTAAGAGAAAAGAAAAGAACCGACAACTTAGAGGTAAAAAAATGAATACCCCCCGAACTGTCAAAGAAATTATCGAGCCGCAAATGGCTATGGAAGGCGCGGGCGTGCTGCTGCGCCGCTCCATCTCCCCGCAAGCATCCAATTTGCGTGATCCATTTCTGCTCTTCGATCATTTCGCTTTCAACACTCCCGCTGAGGGACCCATTACCGGCTTTCCCATGCACCCCCATCGCGGTATCGAAACCGTCACCTACATGCTCGAAGGCTCTGTTCATCATCGTGACAGCCTCGGCAATGCCGACCTGATCGGCCCCGGCGACATGCAGTGGATGACGGCTGGCGGCGGCATTTTGCA
This sequence comes from Anaerolineae bacterium, assembly GCA_018648605.1. Lineage (GTDB taxonomy): Bacteria > Chloroflexota > Anaerolineae > Anaerolineales > Villigracilaceae > Desulfolinea. Next base: position 2,919 of record JABGQU010000161.1, read on the forward strand.
CGAAGAAATGCCGCGTCGTGGAGAGAGCGGTAATATCTTTGGTTTTCAGCTTTGGGTTAATCTTCCATCCACCTTAAAATGGAGTCAACCGCGCTACCGTGGTGTTTCCGCAGAAGATATCCCGACTGTAGAAAAGGATGGGGCGATTATCCGTGTGATCGCGGGAGAAGTGGATGGGATACGGGGGCCCGTCACCGAAATCGCCGCTGACCCGATCTACCTTGACCTTAGGCTTGCTCCCGATACCCAATTCAGCTACCCGGTCCCCAGCGGACATACCGTCATCGCCTACGTTTTTGAAGGCAGCGGCCTCCTCGGCGCGGATGAAAGCCCTGTCAGCGCGACCAGCATGGTTTTCTTCAGCGATGGTGATGATTTCCAAGTCAAGACCACCGATTCTCCCGTCCGCTTGATGCTCATCGCAGGCGCACCTTTCAAAGAGCCGGCTGTGCCCTATGGCCCCTTTGTGATGAATACCCAAGCCGAAATCATGGAAGCCTTCAACGATTTGCAAAGGGGAACCTTTATCTGGAACGAGGCAGACCCTCGGTTTAAACAAGGATAGATTTTCCACTTTTGAATGAGAAAAGAGGGTGCGTCGCACCAAAACGATGAGAATCTGCCCCTCGATAGGCAAAATGCTTGTCAATTAGCATCTTTTCATCGAAGTTGGTGCGACGCACGCCCGCCCAAGCAAAAGTCATAAAGGAGCCAAAATGCCCAATATCACCACCATCCATTACGGCGAGCGGATCGGCAAAGAAGGCAAAATTCGGCTAGGCTGCTCGGCTGTCATCTTCGACGAGACCAAGCAAAAAGTGTTGCTTACGCAACGAGCGGATAACGGGCAATGGTGCCTCCCAAGCGGTGGTGTAGACCCAGGCGAAACAGTTGAAGAGACCTGCGTCCGCGAGGTTTACGAGGAAACAGGCCTAAATGTCCGCGTGACTCGCTTCGTCGGCGTTTATAGTGACCCGCATCGAATGGTCGAATATCCGGACGGAAACAAAGTCCACGTCGTCGCTTTATCCTTTGAAGCAGAAATTATTGGTGGGGAGCTGGGGCTAAGTGATGAAACCACCGACTTTGACTACTTCACACCTGAAGAAATGGAAAAATTGGATATGCTGCTCAATCATAAAGAACGCATTTTGGATGCATACAAAAATTTAATCGTACCTGTTATTAAATAGTTTTTTAGGAGAAATGACTTTATGCAAAAAAGAACGTTGCGATCGATCCTGATCGCCATTGTCGTCGCTATTAGCCTATATCAGTTTTTCGATGGAAATGAGAACGTTGAGCCAGTGATATCAGAGAGTCAGCCAGCTGAGACGAATACCGCTCTAGCACTTCCTGAAGAGCTTTCCGGAGCAGAAGAAAAGCCGATTGAAGCAACCCTGCTTCCTACAGAGTCTACTCCGATGGCGTATCTAGAAGAGGCAACTGGCGATTTCGATTTCTATGTGATGGCATTGTCCTGGTCGCCAGATTATTGCGCCTCGAATGGAAGTAATGATCCCCAACAATGTTCCATCGGCAAAAAACTGGACTTTGTTCTGCATGGTTTATGGCCCCAATATGAGAGCGGCTATCCCAGCTATTGCTCAACCGAAAGCATGGATTATGATCTGATCGACGAGTATTGGGGTTTATACCCCAGTGAAAAACTCTTCGACCATGAATGGGAGAAGCACGGAACCTGCACGGGGCTAACGCCCGAAGGTTATTTGCTCTGGAGCCAGGAACTAAAAGAAGGCTTGGAGATTCCCGCTGCCTTTGACTCGCCCTTAGAGCCATTTCGTACAGACGCAGAAGAATTGAAAGAAGCCTTTATTGAAACCAATCCAGAGTTTAGTGAAGATTCTTTCGCTGTTTATTGCTCTGATTCAGGACGTTTCCTAAAAGAGATATTTGTTTGCTACGAAAAAGATGGAGACCCTCGCGCTTGCAGTGGGGAGTTGCTCAAGAAGGCCTCAAAAAGCTGTGGGCAACCAGACTTTTTAGTAAGAAATACCCGCTAAATAAAAATGCGAGGGCTTCAAGCCCTCGCACGCTTTACTCTGGTAATTCATCCAGCATTTGCTGCATCTGCTGTCGGTATTTTTGAAAAGCCTCTCGCCCCGCATCTGTTAAACGAAGCATGGTGTTGGGGCGTTTTCCTTTAAAGGTCTTAACAACTACAATATAGGTTGCCTTTTCCAACTTGCTCATATGCGTTGAGAGATTGCCCCAGGTCATCCCTGTTTGTGTCATCAGGAAGGTGAAATCCGCACTCTCGAGGACATAGAGCAAAGCCATCAGCTTGAGCCGTGCTGGTTCGTGGATAAGGCGGTCTATATCATTCATGGGGTGTATTTCTGGTGTGCTCACACGTTTCCCTGCACATGTGGATACGTCTTCAAGAAGCGCACGAGATACCAGATGCCCACAATCACAACCAAAGAAGCTGGAAGAGCAAAGAAAAGATAATCCAAATCGATCCCGTAGCTAGCGTAGAGCCAGCGATCAAGGGGCACAGGTAGGGCATACATCAATCCAATAAAATAGAGACGCTCAAAATCCATAAAGTATGCCATCAACCCAAAAACGATCACCATATTACCAGCATAAATCAATGGGAAAATGTTATTCAGAGAAAAATCTGTCTCAATGCTTCCGCTGTTTACGCCCTCAAAAAGCCAATACGCAGCCAAGCCAACAGCAAAGGAAAGAAAAAGAATAAGCCTAAGATTTTTCTGTTTCTTCTGACGTGTTGCGCCAAACTTAACGTGCCCCATACGCGGGACTGTGATGAATTTTTTCCCGGCAAAGAAAGCTGCCATCACGATCAGCATTAGCCCAATATAGACTCCCATTGACTGTCCCTCACTCAAGGCTGTTTTATCGAGAAGAGCGCTAATGCCCATCAACGCCAGTAATAGCCCTAAATAAATATCCCAAAGACCATCATCAAAAAAAGTCTTCCAAGCCTTTTTTTCCAATGCCTTCAAGTCCATATTCTCTTCCATAAGTGTACCTCCTTTTACAAAGTACTTTGTTGTGCAAAGTTAATCTTAGTATACAAATATAGAACATCCTTGTCAAGCAGGATTTGACAAGATAGACTATAGAAAAAACTAAGAAGCTGTCTGAAAAGTATTTGACTATCGGTCAAGAGTTTGAGATATTCAGC
>JABGQU010000162.1 GCA_018648605.1 Anaerolineae bacterium
TTCAAAGTGTACTTTTTGCTTTTCTTACTGTCCACTTTTTCGGGGGAGGCTCACATCGATACCTGCTTGTACAAACTCAGGGCGAATCTCCAAGGACTTGAGCATTTCCAATTGTCCTAAAGATGATTGTAAGAAGAATTGGTTACGTCTAGAGGCGATCAACGATTTGCGATAAGCCCGCGTAACCCCCTTGGTACTTGGTGAAGTTAAAAGACGAAGTTCTGCCAAAGAGACTAAGGTCCAATAATCCACATTCTCGTTTTCAGAGAGCGACTCAAGAGCAAACTCTAGTGCTCCACGTAAGTCGGGCAATGTTTCTCGAATTTCAAGAATATCAGGATCAGGATCATCAGTATCATCAAATCGATCTGCTAAATGGATCAGAATCGAACCTAAGGTTACCGCATTCACGCCCGGGTAATATTGATTCAAATCGATTCTGTAACCTTTCACATAAGTATCAAAAGCCTTGATTAACCAATGATAGGATTCAAAAGCTGTTTTTAAACGTCTCTCAGAATCCTGAACCCAATTCCAAGAATGTGTCCAAGTATCTTTATAGATACGTGCCAGATAAGCTACAGTTTCACTATCATTTGGATAATCTTCAAGCAACGCTTCAAGTTTGACAATGGCCTCATCTACACGCCCTAGACGATTAAGGTGGAAGGCTTCCTGCCTACGAAATTCCAGATTCGCACCATTGACTTCCAAACCTTTGCGGTATTGAGCGAGAGCCAATTCATTACGTCCCATATCTGCAAGGGCTTTACCTGCTGTGCCTACGGCTTCTTCTTTGATCATCGGGTTGCTGATCTCTTCAGTCAGCAAAAGGATGTCGCCAATGCGTTTTTGGCGACGAGAGATGGTAACGCGCTGTTTCCATTCATTGTACTCACGCCAAAAGCCAGTAGCCAAAGGTGTTCGGAGGCTGGCCTGATCGGGCTCGTCGAGACCAGTCAGCAAGTTGAAAACCGGACTATGGATCGCGTCCACACCTGTTGCCCAGGTATCACGTGTGACTCGGGCTATTGCCTGAATATCTTTCTCTAAAAATTCGGGGTCAGGCACACCCTCTTCTGTTGTGTGGTAAGGGATTGTCCGCACGTTGAAAATATCAAAGGGCATATAGGCTCGCCCCGATTGAATGTGTACAATACCGCGTTTCTTAAAGGCGTGGCGAATACCGAGTTCATAAAAAACATTTGCATTATCAATACTCAGGTCTGCAATGACCAGATCAGCTAGCAATAATTCCTGAAACATATCGGTCAGGATATCGCCTGTGGTTGTTTCTTCATCTGCACGGAAAGGCTCAAAACCAGCCGTCACAAGCGCAGGCTTGATCAAATCCTGATAGATCGCGTTGAAGTTGATCGTGGTTCCATCGAAGCCTTTTTTAATACCAAAAGGCATCACCACAAAAGCATGGGGAAGGATTTCCGGACGTAGCTTTCGTTCTTCTGGCACAGTTTCTTCAGACATTGGCGTAATCTCCTTTTCAACAGATTTCGGTTCTTGCTTGTCTACAACTTGCTGCTCTTCTTCAACTACTTCCTGCTCACCTGGTTTCATCTTACTAACAGCTTCCTCAACTATCTTCTCTTCGGGAGGGGGCAAAACTTCTGGCTTTTCTGGCAGAACATCTTCAGCAGCAGAAAGCGATGTTTTTCCTTTTTTGCCAAACATTTTTTTGACATTCACGGAGGCTACCCTTTCACTTCGCCGGTTTTGGGGAAACGCTGCATCATCGCGTGCAGATCAGAGGCAGGTGTTTCGGCACTAAATTCAACACCTTTGTAGTCCGCAGCGATCTCATCCATTGTGGAGCGCAGCTTCGAAAAGCGAGCAACGATACTCTCTACAGCGTCAGATGCAGCATCTGCCATAGCCGCCAACTCCTGCTGAACAAGATCGGAGGAGGCTTCTTCCATGAGCGTGCCAAGGGCTGCATCAAAAGTCTCGACAAGGGTTTCTTCTGTCTCACGTAATGTTTTGTCTGTGTGGCTAACAATGCTGTCGCGTAGTTCTTGTTTGAAACGTCTGTCCGATTCGACAGATTTTTTCAAGACTTCATCGACCAAATCCGCTTCATCCAGTTCAGCATCGGCAAGAGCATCCTGCATTGAGCGAATATATTCCATATTTTGGTTCCAAAGAATTTTCTCTGTTGCCTTAACCATCTTGTTGGTTTCAACTTGTGTGCGCTCTTCCGCTTCGAGATTGAGCCAGTGATCATATAAAATCATTAGCTCAATAACTACTTTGCTGTAGTTCTTAAGAGTATCGTCAAGATTACGTAATTCTGCCCAGCCGATATATGCAGACGCAATCGCCGCAGTTACTGCAACCCAAAGAGAAAGCGGACCACCCATTGCTGCGAGGAAAGAACCTGCTCCACCTGCGAGAAGGATAATCCATTGCAGGCGTGTTCGTTCTTTCTGGATTTTATTAACTTTGCGAATATGCCAAGCAAGCTGGTCTGATAAGCGAAAAGTAAAATACTCATCTCCGCTCAAGTTACCGTAACCAGGATCACTATCTGGGCTTTCTGGGTCATAATAAGGAGGCAGAGACCCAACATAACGATCCAGCACCATTTCTCCACCTAAGCCACGATAAACCTGACGATGAATTTCAGCTAGCCTTTTTTCAAGCCAGGCGCGGCGTTTTGGCTCATCTTTCAAGACCGTTCGGAATACATAGATCTCTTTTTTGATCTCTTCTGCTCCAGCCCGCATGGTAAGCCAAGCACCACCACCATAAAACTTATTAAAGAATGCCGCAAGAAGCGAGGCTATAATTGGGGAAAGGATCAGTAAAATTTTGAGAGCGAGTTTCCCAATAGCGGGAAATGTTTCAGGATAAGTTTCGGTCAAGACTGCAAAGAGAGCTGCTAAAACACCCAAAACAGCGATCCAGCGGCGCAAGCCATAATGTGGACGCGAGAGCTTATTTGACGCTGCATCCAATTGTGCATAACGTGCCCAGGCAATATTCAGGATGGGGATTTTGTTTTCAGGTACTTTTTCTGTATTCGCATCCATAACGTTCCTCCGTAAGGTAAAAGAAGTCGATCAGGTCTTTTTCGCAGGCATTGAATGCCCTTTTTTTAGATTTTTTATTTTTCTGCTTCAAGATCAGGGCAAAGGGTACGATACTCTTCACCTGCATAGAAAAACTCCCATTCAGATTGGCTCAGGTTTGAAACCAAATGCGAGCAGGCTGTTTCCACAAGGATATCTGTTCGAGTGAGGGGTAGTGCCGGGATATCCCATAGTTGGACTGTTTTTCGGGAAACGGTAGCAAGTTCCAGTCCATCGGGCGAGAACTCGACGCTGCTAACGACATCGCTGTGCGGCAGCCGTGAAATTTCCTGTCCGAGTGCAACATCCCAGATATAGGCAAATCTATTGGTACTGCCTGCAACCAGAAGGCTGCTATCCGGGCTAAATTCGAGGGCATAAGGTTGCCCATTCATCCGCAAAATATTGGGAGAAAGAGCATAGTCATTTTCAACATCCCATAATCGGATTTCGCCTTCACTGCTGGCTGTTGCCAACCATTTCCCATCACCACTATAGGCAATATTGTGCAGTTCTCCTGAATGAAGAAGGTGCGTTATTTCTTCTTGGCTTTCCACATCAAAAATAATGATGATGTTTTCCATGCTGGCGGCGAGTTCTTTGCCACCAGGGTGGTAGACAACTGCCTGAAGCGATGCAGGGTTTTCAATGGTATTTACGACTTCTGCGTTCGCTAAATCCCAAAAGAGGAGGTTGCCGTTTCCACCGGCCGTCACGATCTGGGTGCTATCTGGGCTAAAATCAAAGGCATATAATTTAGCCCCTTGCCCAAGCACAAGAGAGTTTTCTGTTTCGAAATTATATAGAACCGCTTGGTCATTACGAGAGACAGCAGCAGCAACCCACTTGGAATCGGCGCTAAAGGCAAGATCGTAAGTCAATCCTTCGGCTTTGATAATTTCTGAGCCTTCAATACCATCTTTGATCTCCAAAGTGCGCTCAACGGGGAAGAGCCAGACATTACGTTGATCTGTATTGACTGCCAGGAATTCTCCATCAGGAGAGTAGCGTGCTTCATGGACCAGCTCTGGGAACTCAATAATATTTAAGCGTGTGAGTAGTGTTGAGGTATCCCAAAGGGTGATATTGCCCTTCTCATCTCCCACGAGAAGACGCATGCCATCTTCGCTAAAGAGAATGGATGAACCTTCTGCCTGAAGAGGGATATGGATCATTTCGCTGCCAGAAACCGCATCCCAAATGCGGGCAGTTTGATCCTTACCCGTCGATGCGATCCATGCGCCATTTTCGCTAATGTCCATGCGCATGACAAAGCCGTTATGTTTCATGCGCAATTTTTCAATGCCTGTTTCAATATCCCAGACACGCAAATTATTATCGTCTGATGCTGTCGCAAACCAACTACCATTAGGTCCAAATTTAATAAATTCAACCCAGTCACCGTGGGTCATTATGTTGCGCGCAAGACCGCGCCGTGTTACTTCGCTGGCTCTGGCAACACTATCTGCGCCGCCGGTAACCATCCATGTGCTATCTGCGCTGAAATCGAGGGCGTAAACTTCGTCTGTATGTGTTGCTCCTTGAACGAAATAATTGAGATCAACATTCCAAAGATATGTTTTTCCAGAAGACGTGCCAACGCCCAGCCACTCTCCATTAGGGGAATAAACAGATGTATAGACTATGCTATCGTGTTCAAAATCTTGTGGGACAGCTTCAAGATCGTTGAGATCGATCAGGCTGACAAATCCGTCGTCGCGCGAGACAGCAAGTTGGCTTCCGTCTGGACGCAAGTCGAGGTCCCAAATTATGGTTCCATTAAAATCGTAACTCTTAACGAGTGCCCCATCTTCAACATTCCACAAGCGGACAGTGCCATCTTCGCCAGCCGCCATTAACATAGTGCCATCCAGACTAAAGATGACATCATAGACAGCTTTATCATGTTCTACACAAAGTTTTTTTGTAGCATCTAATGTCCCCCAAAGGCAGACGGTGGCATCTTCGCTGGCAGTTGCAAAATATTTACCATCCGGGCTTCGTTTAGTACGCCAGATCTGCCCGCCTTGCGAGACCTGTGCAACAGGGATAGGGCTAAGGCTGGTATTACGGCGCAAAATATCTTCTGCAAGGAAAGAGGGAAAGCGCTGCCATGAATCAATTGCCAATAGGGTGCTGGTACCCAGCTCACCTGCCTGCGTTTGATAAATACGGGCTTCAGCTGCTGCCCACTGCGCTTTGGCTTCAATTGCATTCTGTATGGCTTCAGCTTCGTTTTCTTCTGCGATCACCTGCTGGGTAGCACGAGCATGTTCGTTCGCAACGGCAATCGCTTCATTTTTTACTGCTAATTCTGTCTGAGTTTCGGCGATGCCCTTCTGAAAGAGAGCGAAAATTGCCAAACCAACACTAACGACCAAAGCAAACGAAACGCCGATCAAAAAATTACGCTGCCTACGCGTAGCAGCCTGTCGGCTAGCCTGGATATATTCGGCTTGCAAGGGGACAACTGCTCTGCTTTCATGAGTAGAAGCTTCAACCTGCCAGCGCTCAGCACCTTCCAGATCATCACCTTGCAACAGGAAGCTATTACTTTTATTTTTGGCTTCCCATTCTTTCGCACGCTGTAATAAACGTGTATGCCCGCGAACCCAACCTAAATCAGTTTGGATAGAATCCAATAATTTTGGCAAGGTTGCATCATAATCGTCTTGCTCACGCATATAGACCCAGTTGGTCGCAGCGAGCTTCTCGTGCATGGTTGAGTCTTTTTCCGGCTCAAGGTGCAAAATAGGGATCAGTTTTTTATTATATTGCAAGCCCAATTCCAGCTCTTGCATGCATACTTCAGAAGCCAAAGAATCAGGCGTGATAATAAAGATGAATGCATCGGCGCCTTCAATGGCGCGGGTGATCTCTTCCATCCAATCGGAGCTAAGCGGGATTCCCTCCCAATCCACCCATGCATCAACCCCATTATTGTACGTCGTCAAAGCTTTCGGACAGTTTCTAATGGAGACTTTTCGCCACTCT
>JABGQU010000009.1 GCA_018648605.1 Anaerolineae bacterium
TTAAAAGGCCTCCCCTCCTTTTTGCTTACCCCTATTTATTGAGAAGATACCATTTTTTCTCCTATCCACCCTTAAAACACAAAGGAGCCGTGATGGTCACGACTCCTTGAATGCTTGAGCAATTATTTCTCTTTTGAAACTTCGATCACTTCGCGTCCTTTGTAGAAGCCACATTCGGAACAAACGGTGTGCGGCAAGCGCATGGAACCGCAGTTCGAGCAGGTGGTCAGGTTGCGAGGTTTGAGGAAATCGTGAGCACGGCGACGGTTACGACGACCTTTGGAAATTTTACGTTTTGGCAACGGGGTCATGTCTTTCTCCTTAATACAAGCATCGGGCTTTGCCCGATGTCATCTTCATAAACAGCGCGCTGATTATAGCGGCGTTAACTAGTGACGTCAAGACTAAACCGTTGTACAATCAACCCATGGAAATTAAAATTGCAGCAGCGAAAATTAAGAAATATGCGGTTTCAAAAAGCGGAGATACACTCGAGGTGATCGAACGCCCCAACGGTGGTCTCTCTGTTGTTCTGGCAGACGGCCAAACATCTGGGCGTGGCGCAAAAGCAGTCTCTATGATGGTTGTGCGTAAGGTCATCAGCTTGCTTGCTGAGGGTGTGCGCGATGGTGCAGCCGCGCGAGCGGCTTCGGATTATTTATATACAGAGAAGATGGGCAAAGTCTCTTCAACCCTGAATATTGCCTCGATCGATCTACGTACAAAAACAGTCGTTCTAACACGTAATAACCCTGCCCCGACTTATATTTGCCATGGTGACAGGTTGGATATTTTAAAATCCGATAGCTCTCCGATCGGCATTGCGCGCGATATTCGCCCTGCTATCAGTGAAATTGCGATAAAACCAGGCTTAACGATCGTCATCTATACAGATGGATTAACCCATGCGGGCAAACGTCGCGGTGAGGGAATGGATATTCAAACCGCTATTCAAGCCATGCTTGAAGAACAAAGTCCCGACCCTCAGGCTATCGCCGACGCGCTTCTCGCACACGCCGTTCGGCTGGATGAGGGACGCCCCGCGGATGATATCAGCGTAGTGGTCTTGCGCGTCACATCAGACGAAGGGGACGGCGTTCGCCGCATGGGAGTCTCCTTGCCAATTGGCGAAATCCAATAAAGGTCGCAACCAATGAAAAGACGACGTAGGCGATGGCAGGCATCCTGGCGCGACACAACGCTCTTGTTAAGAGAGTTTCGCACGCCCTTATTACTCTTTTTGGTTACCATGGTTGGGGGTGGCATGCTTTACCGGAAAATCGCCGCATTAGTAGGTGACCCGGTAAACGACCTGTCTGAAGCCATCTATCTGGTATTAACGCTTTCTTTTCTTCAACCAAGCGGGGATTTTCCGACAAGCCCTTTTCTGGAAGCCTTTTACTTCATTATGCCGCTGATCGGCATCGGGATTCTCGCACAAGGTCTCGCAGATTTTGGCATTATGCTCTTCAATCGCCGCACACGCAGCAAGGAATGGGAAATGGCAATAGCATCTACTTTTCATAATCATACAATTCTGGTTGGCTTGGGACATCTTGGCTTTCGGGTTGCCCATCATCTAAACTCTCTAGGCAAAAAAATCGCCGTCATCGAACTTGACCCCAAAGATGATCTCATTGACGCTGTGCGAGAACTGGGTATTCCAGTCATTCACGATGATGCATCCCGCCAATCTGCGCTAGAAAAAGCAGGCATCTACAAAGCCAGCACGATCACCCTCTGCATGCAATCGGACTCGCTCAACCTCCAGATCGCTGTAAAAGCACGCAATCTGAACCCGGATATTAATGTTGTCGTACGTATCTTCGATGATGAGTTTGCACGCTCTATTCAAGAACAATTTGGCTTCATTGCCTTGAGTGCAACCAGCATGTCTGCGCCAGCATTTGCAGCAGCCGCAGCCGGCATGGAAATCACCCACCCCATCACCGTGGAGGGCGAGCCTTTGAGCCTGGCACGTGCCCGCCTTCCCAAAACATCAAAGCTCAAAGGCAAAAACGTTGCCTATATTGAAGAAATATACGACGTCAGTGTAGTTCTTTTACGGCGTGGGGAAGAAGCCGATATGCACCCGGCAGGCAAACGTATCCTGCAAGAGAAAGACACTATCGCCATTCTGGGCAACCCTGATAAGATCAGCCTTCTTGTCCATGACAACCACTAACGAAAAGCCACTCATAGGGATTGTTGGACCCTGTTCAGCGGGAAAATCAACGCTCATTGCACAACTCAAAAAACACAATATGCGCACGCGCCAGATCGCGCAGGAACATTCACATGTCAAGGATATGTGGCAGCGACTCACGAATCCAGACATCCTGATTTTTTTGGATGTGTCTTACGCTACAGCCCAGGAGCGCCGTAAACTAAACTGGAACGAAAGCGAGCACGCTACTCAGGAAAAGCGCCTACGGCACGCCCGCGAACATGCCGACATCTATCTTCTGACCGATGGTTTAACCCCAGACGAAATATTCAAAAAAGTTTTTGATTTTATAAAGGAGATGACCGATGCATAAATTACTCACCTTTATCCTTTTTTCCTTTCTAGTCTTATCAGGATGCAAAGCACAGCCTGCTTCGCCAGAGTCTATCCCCCCTCAAGTTGAAACATTAGAAGAAATAGTCATATTATCTGAATGGAATGAGCGCGACGTATTTAAGAGCGGCTTGATACCATCTCAACAACATCTGCCTGATGAAATGCCAGATGCCACCATCTACCACATCGAACTAAATATTGCCGATGATCTCGTACACATCAATGGACACCAAGAAGTGCGCTACACCAATCAGGAAGATGTTGCGCTAAATGAAATTTACTTTCATCTCATGCCTAACTATCTCGGCGACGAGATGCTTATCTCGCAAGTCAGCATAGATGGTGCGTCTGCAGAATACGTGCATGAAAAAGAAGATACTGTTATGCGTGTCTCGCTCGCATCGCCTCTGCAAATTGGAGAAAGTATTATCGTAAAGATCGACTTTCTCACAGTCGTTCCCACACAACTGGAGAGCAATTACGGCATTCTTGCCTACACAGAGGATGTTCTGGCATTGGCACATGCCTACCCAATGGTCGCGGTTTATGACGATGAGGGCTGGAATATCGACATCCCCTCTGAACAGGGCGACGTGACGTATCTCGATGTCAGTTTTTATATCGTGCAGGTTAACGCACCCAAAGATCTCGTGCTCGTTGCGTCTGGAAACGAGATCACGCATCAATCCGCGGGTGACCGGAAAATCGTCACCTTTGCAGCAGGCCCCGCCCGCGATTTCTATCTCGCCGCCAGCGAAGATTATGTCCTGACATCCCAGAAATTTGGCGAATATACGATCAACAGCTACGCACCCAAAAACCTCGCGGAAGGCTCACAATTCGCGATCGATGTTGCCGCCGCATCCATCGAATTTTTCAGCGAAGCCTATGCTCCCTACCCCTACACTGAGTTTGATATTGTCGCCACGCCGACTTATGCGCTAGGCATCGAGTATCCGGGCATGACCGCCATCAACGTGGACTTATACGATCTGGAGGCTAATCTTTACGGCACAACGGCCGGCGTCTACCTTGAGTCGACAGTTGCGCACGAAGTCGGGCATCAATGGTTTTATAATTTGGTCGGTAACGACCAACTTGATGAACCCTGGCTGGACGAATCGCTTACGCAATACGTTACCTGGCTATATTATGTAAATCAATATGGTGAGAATAGCGCAGCCGGTTATGCCGACGCACTGGATAGCCGCTGGGAGCGGATCGGTCACGAGACTATCCCTTTGGGGTTGCCCGTTAGCGCCTATGTAGATGGCCAATACAGCGCCATTATTTATGGGCGCGGCGCATTCTTTTTTGAAGCGCTGGCTAACAAAATAGGCCAGAAAGCTTTCGACGCATTCATGATGGAATACACTAAAAGTCATCAATGGAAGACCGCTTCAACAGAGAGTTTCCGAGAAAGCGCTGAGAAAGCTTGCGATTGTAATTTAGAGGTACTTTTTAAGGATTGGGTCTATATAATTGAGTAGTAAAAACGTCAAAAAGGTGTATAATCCTTCAGCCGCCAGCACTTGGTGGTATTTTTGTGATTGGAATTGGAGTAGAGTTATATGATAAAACGCCAAAATACTCGTTTAGTCGTGATCGTGATCGTCATCGCGTTTGCGCTCTGGATCGACCTAAACGACACGCTTCTCATCAGCAATCCTTTCAATGGATCTGTGATCTATAGTCGCGATGTCAGCCCGCAATTAGGGCTTGATCTGCGTGGCGGCTTACAAGTCTTGCTTGAAGCCGACCTCCCCGAAGATGTGGATGTCTCCGCTGAATCGATGGAAGTTGCTCGCAGTGTTATTGAAAACCGCACCAACGCACTTGGTGTTGCTGAAAATGTCGTTCAGATCGCAGGCGACCGTCGCATTGTCGGCGAGTTCCCTGGGTTGAAAGATACCGAGGGTGTCATCAACACCATTCAACAAACGGGCTTGCTCGAATTTGTTGACGTTGGCGATACGCCTATGGCTGCCGGAACGATCATCCAAACAGATTATGGTCTTTCACCTTCTGCCGCAGAAACCACCCCTGCTGAAGGCGAAGAAGCCCCGATCGTCTACCACACCGTAATGGCTGGTGCCGCTCTCGAAGATGTTGGCGTTACGCAAGATACGCTGGGGCAATTCCAGATCGCTTTTGCCCTAAACAGCGAAGGGAGTGATGTTTTTGCAGAGCACACTATTGCCAATTCTGGCAAGTTTCTCGCCATTGTGCTGGATAAGGAAGTTATCTCTGCCCCTCGCATCAACGAACCGATCACTGGCGGCAGCGGTGTCATTAGCGGACAATTCGACTACGAGAGCGCAAACGCCCTCACCGTCCAATTGCGCTATGGTTCCTTGCCTGTGCCCCTCAAGATCGTCGAAAGTCGTATCATCGGCCCTACCCTTGGTGAAGATTCTCTCCAGCGTAGTTTGAAAGCCGGCTTGATCGGTATCATCATCGTCGTTCTCTTTATGGCAATTTACTACCGCCTCCCGGGTATCACTGCCGATATTTCGATCCTTTTCTATGCTGCCATCGCATTTGCTGTCTTCAAAGGCATCGGTGTCACCTTGACCTTGCCGGGCATCGCTGGCTTCATGCTTAGTACCGGCTCCGCGCTTGATGCGAATATTCTTGTCTTCGAGCGTCTCAAAGAAGAACTTCGCCGTGGACGCACGCTCAAACAGGCTTTCGACATGGCTTGGTCGCGCGCATGGTCTTCCATCCGTGACTCGAACGCTGCCGTGCTGATCACATCCCTGATCCTCTTCTGGTTCGGGAACGCCTTCGGCGCCAGCATCGTAAAAGGCTTTGCGATCACGTTGGCATTGGGTGTCTCCATCTCCCTCTTCTCTGCGCTCTACATCACCCGCACCCTTCTGGCAGTTGTGCTTGATAAGATCAAGATCACCAACTTCCAACGCTGGTTCGGAATCTAAAGGAGCAGAACATGAATTTACTTGGTAAACGTTACTTTTTCTTTACCCTTTCGCTGCTTGTTATTTTGCCGGGCTTGATCGTTCTCGCCACCAGCGGGCTTCCCCTCTCCATCGACTTCACCGGCGGCAGCCTCCTCGAAGTAACCTTCGTCGGGACAACACCGCAGCCCGCTGATGTTATTACACTTTACGAAGATGCCAATATCAAAGATGCAAAGGTACAAACTACCGATTCCGGCACCCTCGTCATTCGCTCAGAATTTCTCGACAATGAGAAACGAGATACTGTTCTAACATCGATGAACGCTGCCTTTGGTGAAACCACTATTCAGCGTTTTGACAGCGTGGGCCCCAGCATCGGCGAACAAGTCACCTCGCGTGCAGCCATGGCAGTTGGCGTTTCTTCGCTGCTCGTGGTCATCTTCATTGCCTGGTCCTTCCGTGGCATCAAGGGCGCATATCGCTATGGCATCTCTGCAATCCTTGCTATGCTCCACGATGTTGCACTCATCTTCAGTGTCACCGCGCTCGGCAGTATCTTCCTTGGCTGGGAAATCGACTCCCTTTTCCTGACGGGTCTCCTGACCGTGATTGGTTTCTCGATGCAAGACTCCATCGTTGTTTTCGACCGCATTCGTGAGAACTCCAGTGCCCTGCGCCGTTTGGATTACGAAACCCTCGTAAATCACTCCATCGTTCAAACGCTGCAACGCTCGATCAACACACAGTTGATGACCGTCGAATTCTTACTGCTCGCCCTCGCTTTCTTTGGCGGCGTCACTTTGCGGCAATTCGTTGTCGTCCTGCTCGTTGGTCTAATGAGCGGAACCTACTCATCCATCTTCATCGCCGCCCCGGTCCTTGTGGTCTGGGAAAAGCAGGAATGGAAAACGTGGTTCAAGAAAAAAGCCACAGTCTAAACTAAAGTAAAATAGCGCATCACTTGATGCGCTATTTTTTTTATCTATTACACTAAAGCACAAAAGTCTTGAAGACTTTTGTGCTCTCTTATAAACCAGGAAGGAAAAGGATGAAATACATATTTACGCTTCTTCTCGCATTCTCCATCTTGATCAGCGGATGCGCCGCCCCAGCAGAGTCTACGGCGGAACCGTCCGCAATTCCAGCTGTTACCCTGCCCCCAACATCTGCCCCGCCTGAAACATCATCTGCTACAGAAACGCCGTCCCCAACAGCCGCGCCTGTCAGAGAAATTTGGCTCCCGCCCCTTGACAGCACCTTCTCGTGGCAGCTTGGTGATGAAGCAAACACGTCGTTCGATGCGGACATTTACGATATAGATGCCTTTGAAGCGGAAGCAAGCCTAATATCCGATTTGCACTCGCAGGGCAAAAAGGTCTTCTGCTACATCTCCGTTGGGAGCTGGGAAGATTGGCGCCCAGACCGAGATGATTTCCCATCCGAAATTATTGGCAATGACTACGAAGGTTGGGATGGCGAAAAATGGCTCGACATCCGTGAAATTGATAAGCTTGCCCCCATCATGCGCGCGCGTCTGGATATGTGTGCCGAAAAAGGCTTCGACGGCATTGAACCAGATAATATTGCCCTGCATTGGGAAAACACGGGCTTCAACATCAGCTACGACGATCAGCTTGCCTACAACATATGGCTATCCGAAGAAGCGCACGCGCGCGGGCTTTCAATTGGCTTGAAAAATAACGAAGAACAAGTGGATGATCTACTCCCCTATTTCGATTGGGCACTCACAGAAGATTGCTTTGTCGGTGAATGGTGCAATGAGATGAGTACCTTTATTAATGCAGGCAAACCTGTCTTTGCTGTTGAGTATACCGATGAAGTTTCCTACGAAATCTTCCTTAAAGATCTTTGCCCGCAAGCTGCAGCACTAGGCTTTTATACCATCTTGAAAAACCGCAATCTGGATGAATACAGAGCTATATGCCCATAACACTGAATTTTACCGGCTCCCCCTATTTTATCTTTTCAAAATGGGGGGGGAATGCCCGATAGGGCAAGGGGGCGTAAGTCGAAATTAAAGCAGCGCCTAACATTAGTAATTAGCTAAAAAACGGTCAGCATACAAAGTAGGGCACTATTAGGCTGAAAGTTCTTTATTAGGTCGATTTTTAGGCGAAAAAAGATATTTTTCATCATATTCGTGTGATATACTGTACAGGAGAAAAATCAAAAAAACACAATCCCTTGCTTGTTGCTTATTTTGTCAGGAGAATCCGTTAGTGAATATAAAATTAATTTTAATTGAAGGCCCTAACCCCGGTGAAGAATTTGAATTAACGGGGAATGAGTACACAGTTGGACGTGACCCTGCAAATAGCTGGGCTTTAGATTACAACGCAGTTTCCCGCAATCATGCTAAATTTACCAAGCGGGGGAATTCTTATTTACTAGAAGATCTGGGGAGCAGCAACGGCACTTTTGTCAATGGAGAAAAAATTTCCGGCGCGTTTTTATTAAGCGGTGGCGAGGAGCTTGGTTTTGGTCAATCGGTCAAAGTACGCTTTGAAATTGCCAAACCTGCTCCAGCGGAAGAAGAATATCAATCAATAGAAGATGTACTCGCTACAAAAGTAGGTGGACCCGTAGGCTTGGCGAAAACTACAGTTGGGGAAGTTTTACCGCCGATGGGAGCCTCGCCAAAACTAGAAGTGACCATTGCCGGTTCTGCACCAAAAACATATACGCTCAAGAAGAAGAAACTTACTTTTGGGCGCGGTGAAGATAACGATATCGTGATCGCTTCGCCAGTTGTTTCCCGCAACCATGGTTATGTTGAAAAAAATGCTAATGGCAACTATCAGATCGTGGTTTTGCCAGAAGCTGGGAACGCTGTTCATTTGGACGGCTTTCCTGTTTCAGCACCAAGCATATTACTCAACAATGCCAACATCCGAATTGGGGGACAAACTCCAGGCGTGATGGTTTCGATGGTTTATCTTTCCCCATCGGAAGCCGCCGCAGCAATCGCTGCCGAAATTACTTTTGGCGACAAGACTATCATTCAAATTGGGCGAGCGCCTGATAATGATGTAGTTTTAAATGTTCCTCAGGTTTCCCAATTCCATGCCCAGATCGAAAAAGTTGGTCAGCGCTACAAAGTCAAAGACTTGGATAGCACGAACGGCACCTTTGTGAACGATAATCTCATCAAAGCCGAAACGTGGTTATCGCCTAATGATACTGTCCGGATCGGACCCTATCGCTATGTGATGGGTGTTGAAGCCCTTGCCCAATTTGACGATTCTGTCGATTTGCGTGTTGAAGTACTCGGTCTAAATAAATGGGTGCGCGACGATCTCAACATCTTGCAAAATATTTCTCTGGTATTTAAACCCCGTGAATTCATTGTAGTTGTCGGGCAAAGTGGTGGCGGTAAATCTACACTCGTAGACGCACTTGCCGGATATCGCCCCGCAACACATGGGCAAGTTATCGTCAACGATACAAATGTCTACGAAAATTTTGAAGCCATCCGCGACATTATTGGCTTTGTTCCACAAAAAGATATTATTCATATGGAATTGAGCGTCTTTGACGCGCTTGACTATACAGCCCAGCTCCGTATGCCACCGGATACAACCGTGGAAGAGCGACATCAGCGAGTGGAAGAAGTTATGCAAACACTCGACATTGCTCATCGACGCGACAACCAAATCCTGGAATTGAGCGGCGGTCAACAAAAACGAGTCTCGATCGGCGTTGAATTACTTACGAAACCCGGCTTGTTCTTCCTGGACGAACCTTCTTCCGGATTGGATCCTGGAACAGAAACTTCCTTAATGCACTTGATGCGCCAAATGGCAGATCAGGGTCGCACGATCATTCTAATTACTCACGCTACCAAGAATGTTTTCCTTGCCGATAAAGTTGTTTTCCTGGCGCGTGGTGGTTATTTAGCCTGGTTTGGTCCGCCAGATGAAGCTTTGACCTTCTTCGACCAATACCGCTCAGAACGTGATCGCCGTGTCAGCGCAATGGAGTTCGACCAGATCTACGCTGTCCTGGAAGATTCCAGCAAAGGCACTCCTGAAGAATGGGCTGAACGCTATAGGCAACATCCTGCTTATCAACAAAATGTTGTTGATGCATTGGGAGATAAAGCGCCGGTCGCAACACAAGGCGCTACCCCATCAGTCAACACTCCTACGAATGCGGAAGTACCTGCGCTTCCTGAAAAACAAAAGAAAGTTTCTGCGCTTCGACAATTTATCATTCTCTCTAAACGTAACCTACGGATTTTAGGAAAAGATCGCTTTAGTTTGGGTCTGATGTTAGCAGCCTCGCCTTTAATGGGCATGATGTCGGTACTTTTGGCGACAGTTTTGGGGAATAAACCCTTTGAGTTTGTGACGGGTGATATGAATAATGTTGTGATTTCATTATTCCTATTGACAATTTACGCCGTTATGATCGGTGGACTTTCTCAAATGCGCGAGATCGTTAAAGAGGGCGATATTTACAAACGTGAGCGTTTGGTAAATTTGAAAATCTTGCCTTATGTACTCTCCAAAGTTTGGGTGGCAGCTGCTTTGGCGCTCTATCAAACAGCCACATATATGATCATTCACTTCCTGGCATTTGATATGCCCGGAGGCATCTTTGAATTTGTTTTGATGTATATATCCTTGACGCTTGCAACCCTGGCCGGGATGATGCTCGGTTTATTCTCATCAGCACTTTCCCCAACAGCAAATGCTGCGCCTCTGATCGTTATTTTGCTCATGTTGCCCCAGATCGTTATGGGTGGCGTATTGGTGCCTATGCCAGATGTGCTTAGCGGGATCACTTCAACAAATTGGGCATTCCAAGGATTTTTGGGCGTAACCGGAGTCGGATCCGATATTGCTTCCGATGTTTGTATGGCTTTGCCCCCCGAACAGATTGCCGCTATGACGGCTGACGACAAGATTGCGAATGGATGTAATTGTTTAGGCGCAAGCGCCTTACGGGAAGAAACTTGTTATTTCCCCGGAAATGGTCGTTTCTACAACCCTGCCATTGATGAAGCATTGCCGCCAAGCCCTGGCCCTGAACCCGTTCGCCCTGCTGATCCTGTTATCCCAGAGGCGCCCGCGCAACCCGCTGACCAATCGGATACAGTGGCTGTGGCAGAGTATCTGGCTGCGTTGGAAAAATATCAAATCGAAGTTGAAGCAATTCAGAGTAATACGAAAGCAGAATTTGCTACCTATGAAGCTCAGATCGACGTTTATCGGGCAGAGGTCGTGGCGTATCAGCAAGCTTCGATCACGCATCAGGCAAATGTTGCTACCGCAATTCAACCCGTTGAAACTATTTTGCAAAAATATAACGATAAATTTGGCAGTGCTTTTGTTAATAGAGACAATTCCGGAGAATTCTGGACGTTTCTTTTGAAGACCTGGATGGCCCAGCTTATTATTAGCGGCGTCCTCTTAGGCGGGATCGTCTTTTTACAAAAACGTAAGGATGTAAATTAGATGAGAATGACAATACGACATCTAGTAATTCTGGTTTTGCTGCTGGGCGTGATCTCTGCCTGCGGGAGTGGACCTACCCCTCCCGAAATGACGGCTCAAGCACTCGGGCAATCCATTTCTCTAACGGCAACTGCCGGGGCTAATAGTGGTTTCGATGCGCAAGCGGAGTTAGCAACCGCAGTTGCGCAAGCAACGGCTAACGCGGATTCCATTGCAGCGACCCAGTCTGCCCAAGCAGGCGTTAATGCCGAAGCTATGGCAGCAACTGCAACAGCCGAGGCACCTATCCGGTCTGAGCTGCCGACATACGGGATCGATCCTGCCAACGGTCATGTGGCCTGGATACACCCCCCCGCCGCACTTTCGGTGACGGGTTATCTAAAATACGATTATGTTAATCAGTTCATTGGCACTGTGGCAGAGAATTTCGTCGTCTCTGCGGATATTACCTGGGATACACAGTACGGCACATCCGGATGTGGCCTTGTTTTGCGGTCGAACGGAAACGAGGATGCCCTAAGCCAATATTTGGTGATTGCAACCCGAGGGGCAAATGGACATATTGTTTTTAGTTCTATGGAAAATGGAAAATTACGTAACGGCATTGACAGTTACGCCAATTATCTTGACCCGAAATTTAGAACTGAAAACGGCGCAACCAATCGCTTGACCGTTGTTGGGCGCGGGAACACCCTGACTATCTTTACAAATGGTGTTCAGATCGACCAAGTGGTGGCAGGAGAACAACCTGTGCTTGTGCTGCCATCTGCCCCAACCCCGCCCCCTGTAGATGCATCGACAGATCAACTGGCAGAATTTGACGGCGCAATGGCTGCGCATGGTGATCTTGTTACCAGGATCACGAATAATTACAACCCTGGTCTTGCCATCATACAAGCCGAAACTCCGTATTTTGAGCGCGGTTTTGTGGCGCTGGTCGCTTTGAGCGAATCCGGGACGACTAATTGTGAATTCAACAATGCCTGGTTATGGGTGATTGATAAATAGATTTTTTTGAAAAACCGAATGAACTAGAACGCGAATTCTGAAGATTTTATAGTAATTCCATAAACGCATGAGCGATCATGCGTTTCACGGATTTCGCGCCTGTTTTTGAATTAGATAATATCTCAGAAATATTATTATGAACTTTTTGGAGGAGGTACCTTATGTCTGAACCCTCGTGGGTTGGTCGTAAACTAAACGACCGTTATGAAATTGAAGATTTACTTGGTGCGGGAGGCATGTCTTCTGTTTTTAGGGCAAATGACCCTAATTTACGTCGGGCAGTTGCGATAAAACTGATCCACCCACATCTATCATCAGATCCACAGTTTGTCAGTCGATTTGAAGAAGAAGCCGTTTCTGTTGCTCAATTGCGCCATCCGAATATCATTCAAGTACACGATTTCTCGCACGATGGTGATACCTACTATATGGTACTGGAATTCGTGCCCGGGGAAACTCTGGAAGAGCGCATGAAACGTGTGAGTACAAGCGGTCGCCAATTCTCGACGAAAGAAGCCGTTGAGATCATTGCCAGCATTTGTGATGCTTTAGAATATGCCCATAAGCGCGGTATGTTCCACCGGGATATTAAACCGGCGAATATTATGCTTAATCTTCAGGGGCAGTCCATATTGATGGATTTCGGGATCGCCAAGATCGTTGGCGGCAAACAACACACAGCCACTGGGGCAGTTGTAGGCACAGCGCTATACATGGCGCCCGAGATCATCAGGGGAGAAATGGCAGATCACCGCGTTGATATTTATTCTCTGGGGATCACATTATTTGAGATATTGACTGGCAAGCGGCCTTTTGAAGCTGACTCTGCCATGACAACTTTAATGATGCATGTTAATGATCCCGTTCCGGATGCAAGTGAAATCAATCCTGATGTGCCTTCTTCTTTAGTTGATATAGTAGTCAAATCTATGGCAAAAGACAAGGCTCAGCGCTACCAAAGTGCTGCCGAGTTTGCTACAGCTTTGCGTACCGCAGACCTAAGCGCTAAACCAAAAGCCAGTGTGACTCCCGCTGCCGGTTTGGCCGGGACAATGGTTGAAGACGCTCCACTCGTTGAATCTGCAGGGATAGCTGGCACCACGATCGAAGAGGCTCCTCCCGTAGAATCACTAAATATAGCCGGAACAATGATCGAAGACGCCCCGCCCGCAGAGGCTCTCAACATAGCCGGGACCATGGTCGAGGATGTCCCCGCAAGCGTATCGCAACCTCAGGCTGTTAAACCCAGCTCTCCACCGCCGCCTGTAAAACCTCCTACCGCTAAAACTAAAGATTCAAAGGGTGGCTCGCCATTCAAGTGGATCGGCATTGGCGGTATCGGGATCCTTCTCATCGCCGTTTTGGCTTTCTTTGGCCTTAGAGGGACTAAACCTCCTGAACCGACAGCAACGCCCACAATAGAGATTGTAGCTACTCTTGAGCCTACGGCAACACTCGAGCCAGCGGCAACAATGCTGCCAACCGCAACCTTGGAACCAACGGTTATCCCCACAGCAACATTACCGCCAGGGCCACAAGTGCGTATGACGTCTATTATTCTGGATGGAAGCACCTATGTAGTGGAATACGAAACCTTCGAATATACAGAAGCCTTGCCAGGAATGCACGTTCACTTTTACTTCAATAATTTCACCCAAAGCCAAGTCGGTGCTGGCGGCGGAGGAAACTGGAAGGTGTATGGTGGACCACGCCCCTTCAGCCTATACACAACTTCAAATCGTCCGGCTGATGCTACCCAAATGTGTGCAATTGTCGCAAACTCGAATCACACCATTATTTTGGATACTGGAAATTGCCTTGATCTGCCCTAGGAGAAGAAACGATGATTGCAAAGAAAAAAATTCTATTGAGCATCATGGCAGTGATTTTTGCCACCTTGGCTTGCGGGTTACCAACCCCTGCGACTGTAGGTAATGAACCAAACTTTGAAGCCACCCTATTAGCTGTCACCATCTCTGCTCTTGAACAAACCCAGAACGCCCCGACGGCTGCAGCGCCGACGAACGATCAGGTAGCCCCTCAGGTACCAACCAACACTTTGGTTCCTAATGTACCAACTGCAACAACGGCTCCCAGTAAGCCGATGTTAAGTGTTAGTGTGAACACAAATTGCCGCTCTGGTCCTGGTCTCAAATATCCGATCACGGGCTCAATCCTGATCCACGGCTCATTTGAAGTAGTTGCTCAAGCGCCTGATTCTACACCTTATGTGATCATTAGAAACCCTGATGGTGGCGCAGATTGCTGGGCTTGGCTTGAACATGCCACGGTTACAGGGACTGTGAGCAGTCTCCCAATTCTTGCCATCCCGCCAGTTCCGCTTGGCTCGATCAGTGGGCTTGTCTGGTTGGAGGATTGTGATGATGTGAACCCGGCAAATACAGGCTGTGTCAATGATCCTAATTCTGGCCTACCAGAAGGTGACGGAGCTTTCAATAACGAAGTTCTTCTCGCAGGCATCACGGTTGAGCTCTTCTCCGGGCAATGTTCTTCAAACAGCTCTCTTCTAAAAGTGATGACGGATTCGAATGGTTATAAATTTAACAACCTCGAAGCAGGTACATATTGCGTTGTTGTAGATACCTTTAAGCATGGTAACGATTCAATTTTGATACAGAACTTTGGTGGTATCTTCACTTTTCCTGATCGCAGTAATACAGTCCAGTCATTCGAAGTTGATCTCCTGCCTGGCAAACACGTCAGCGGCTTCAATTTTGGTTGGGATGATTTCGAACAATAGACAGAGATAAGTTAAGAAAGACTATGTAAAACACAGCAGCTTATAAATAGCTACTGTGTGTTTTTTAATCCGTCGAGCACAGCAAATTTATCTACAAATATGTTTATCTTGTAAATACAAAGGGGTGTGCGATTAGTGCTTTATAATATTCGAAACACGCTATTATACAAGTTCATATTCATCACAACGCTCTATCGGAGAATTCCCTTTTATGGAAAAAATACTAAAAAACATTTTTGGTTATTCCTTGAGCGGGATATTCTTTCTCATCGCAGCAGCTCTTCCTGTTGGCGGGCTTTACACATTAGGCAGATCCATTTGGCACACAACCAAATACGAAAGAAGTAGCGGCATCAATCTAACTTGCGCAAGCAAGGTTTCCAAAGCAAGGAAGACCACAAAATACGCACCTATTGTCGAAAAGAAGACGGACAAAGAATCACATCAAAGCTTTATGGCAGCCATAAAAGTTGCTTTGATAAAAAAGGCAAAGAAGTGGATATTCTTATCAACCCTGAGAACAGAAATGAAGCTGTCATAAATACATTTGACGACATGTGGCTCATACCCATACTTTTGCTTAGCGTCCCCGGCATATTCCTGTTTTTTTATATTGCCAAGCGCTTCGACTAAGTATCTGCTTTAATCAAGGACGGAATACTTATTATTTAGTACTACCAATAATTTCAGGATAATAACTATCAAAATGAACAAGAACTCAAATTCATCTTCACCCATACCGAAACGCATCAAAGCCCCCGACGCCCTGCGTGGTCTCATCATGGTTTTTATGGCGCTCGATCACGCCAACCACTTCGTCGCGCAAAAGCATTCATCCGGCGAGTATTGGGGTGGACCTTTTCCTGAATATCACGACGCACTCACTTTCCTCGTTCGCTGGATCACACATCTCTCCGCGCCGGGCTTTTTCTTCCTCATGGGCATTGGCATGTGGCTCTTCGCCCAGTCACGCCGAGAGAAGGACTGGAAGAATTCGCAGATCATCAGACACTTTGCTGTGCGTGGCTTAGTCCTGATCGCGCTACAATTTTTCATCGTCAACCCCGCCTGGGGACTTTCTCCCAGCGGCTGGGTATTGGAAACTTATGTCGGTGTCCTTTTTGCGCTCGGCGGAACAATGATCTTACTCAGTTTTCTTCCGCTTCGAAATCCACGCTATTTATTACCTCTCACAATTCTCTTTCTCTTCACAAACGGTTTTATCCCGCCAGACCCCTGGGGTGAACGGATTAGCGTCATTCAGCGTCTGCTTACCACCCCGGGTGGCGATCTCGCCCTTTGGGTCAATTACCCAATATTGCCATGGATGCCGCTCGTCACGCTCGGGATGCTCTTCGGGCATTGGCTCCAAACAAATAGAGACAAAGCCCATCAGCGCGCACTCTGGATCGGGACATCTTTCATCCTGATCTTCTTCATCACGCGCTCCCTCGGCAATTTCTGGAATATCCGCCCAACACAAGGGAGCAACTGGATCGCCTTCCTCAATGTCGTCAAATACCCACCCAGCTTGACTTTCATCTTTTTGACGATGGGAATCAACTTGCTGCTCCTGTGGACATTCTCGAAACTAGATAAAGCATTAGTCCCTCTGACCGTTTTCGGGAAAACGCCCCTGTTCTTCTACATCTCCCACCTCTATCTTTATGCCGGTTTGGGAATTTGGCTCACCCCCGCCGGAACGAGCATTCCCACGATGTTCCTCTATTGGCTACTGGGATTAGTAATTCTTTACCCCCTCTGCCTGGGATATGCCCGCCTGAAGAAAACAGATGCACTAAAGGCCATTTTGCAGTTTTTCTAAATCGGAAAAAAGGGTCGTATAATCTTGCATCTATTACATCTAAGGAACTTATACAGCACAGCGCTGTATAAACATAATTGGGCACAATACCGTATCGAGTAAAAATAATATGATCAGAGATCTCAATCGCGGAATCTTGTTAGAAGGTGTAGACGTGTTACTTCCTTGGGATACTCCCAAAGACAAACTACAAAACATTGGGAATCCCATCCTACAGGAAAGCAGTGATAGATTTCAATTGTATTGGAATGAACATATCGTGTTCGGTGGCATTAAAACTCAGGTTAAGGCTGTTTTTTATAAATCTATCAAGAACTCAGCCGATCATCCTAACGCAAATGGCAAGCTCCATATTGTTAATTTGAATTTTTATCCGATTGAAGAGCTTAAGCCTCGTGAACAATATGAGCACCTTAAAACGGATTTTATACAAATATTAGGTACGCCATCACCTGAACGAAAAATAGAAACCAAGCCTTTTGATCAACCGTTCACCGAATGGGAATTACCAAGTGCGTTAGTCGTTCTGATGGTGTTCGAACGATTTGGAGAACATTGTGTTGGCGAGATTTGGCACAAACCTTTGCCCGCTTGGAGAAAACCCAAATCCTAATAACCTAATCCAAAAGCGCCTAACAAATCGTTAGAAAGTTTCCTGTTCTATGAAAAAAACAATTATTATCGGCGCAGGTCCTGCAGGCTTGATGGCTGCCGAAGTTTTACTCTCTGGCGGCATGCAAGTCGATATTTACGATGCCATGCCCTCTGCTGGCAGGAAGTTTCTTCTGGCAGGCAAAAGTGGGTTAAACATAACTCATTCCGAGCCTTACGAGAAATTTATTTCTCGCTATGGGGAAGCGGCAGAATGGCTCAAACCTTACCTCGATGATTTCCCGCCTTCTGCATTACGCGCATGGACAGAAGAACTCGGCATCAAGACCTTCGTCGGCTCATCGGGGAAGATATTTCCCGCAGGGATGAATGCTGTCCCCATGCTGCAGGAATGGCTGGAGCGTTTAAATGAGCAGGGTGCAAAATTCCATTTTCGACATCGCTGGTTGGGATGGAATGAGAAAAATGCCCTTCATTTTGAGACTGCTGAAGGCGAGATTTTAACGGAAGCTGATGCAGTGATACTCGCGCTCGGAGGCGGTAGCAGACCCAAAACAGGTTCGAACGCGGCGTGGATCCCAATTTTGGAAGAACGCGGCATTAGCGTCGCGCCGCTGAAAGCATCCAATTGCGGCTTTGATATTCAATGGTCTGAGCATCTAAAAACGCGCTTTGCAGGCAGTCCAATCAAATCTGTATCACTCTCATTTGGTGCGCAAAAAAAACGTGGGGAGTTCGTACTCACCGAAAACGGGATCGAAGGGAGCTTGATCTATACTTTTTCAGCTGCCTTGCGAGATGAGATCGAGAAATCCGGTAGCGCGATCATTCAACTCGACCTGATGCCTGATTGGTCAAGCGAGAGATTGCTCAAGGCCCTTTCCAAAGAGAGCGGCTCGCGCAGCCTTTCCAATCATCTTAAAAAGCAGACGGGGCTGGCAGGCGCAAAGGCAAACCTGATCTGGGAAGTTTTATCAGGCAATGCCCGCAATGATGAGAGAGAGCTTGCGAAAACGATCAAAGCACTTCCCCTGACTCTGCTCACCCCACGCCCTCTTGACGAGGCGATCAGCAGCGCAGGGGGCATAAAACTTGATGACCTAGATCAAGCCTTGATGTTTAAAAAAATGCCCGGCGTGTTTTGCGCAGGCGAGATGTTAGATTGGGAAGCACCCACCGGCGGCTACCTGCTCACTGCCTGTTTTGCAACCGGTAAAGCGGCAGGCAGGGGCGCGTTCGCTTGGCTGCAAAGGAGAAATTCATGACAAAAGACGAAACCCTGCTCGAACAAATGATGGAAATATTGCGCGATCGCTATGGCGACCGCATAAATAATTTTCTTTTTCCCCCACCGATCTTTGAGTTAATGCAAGGCGAATTGCTTGAGGTCGATCTAGAAATTGGTATGTTGACAGCCCGTTTCCCTGTTTTGGCATCCTATCAAAATCCATACCGTGCCATGCAAGGTGGAATGATCGCCACAGCTGTTGATAATACACTCGGACCACTGAGCGTCCTCGTCGCTCCGCCAAACGTGACACGTACGCTAGAGATGAAATACAGCCGCCCTGCTACACTCGAAATGGGCACGATCATCGTCAAGGCAAAATTAGTTGATAGAAATCAGCAGCGACTTTTTTTCGAAGCGGATGTTCGCAACCCAAACGGGGAAAAACTAGCCAGAGCAAAAGCCACCCACTGGATTGCGGAAAAACAAACGAAAATATAAAAAAAGAGCCGCCAAAAAAAAAATTGAGAGGCTCTTTTCTTTCGCAAAATACCCTTACTGAATCACTACACTGTAAAGAAAGTTTTTTGCATTTCTTACCATTACGTCACTGCGAGCGTCTGTTGCGAATCAGTCTCCCCACCAGTGCGGAGATTGATTCGGCGGAAAACTTGCCTCGCAATGACCAATAAGAATATGTGCTTATTTATTTTACGGTGCAATTACTTTTGCAAACTCAGCTTCAAACTCTGCTGCGGGAACAGCCCCTAGCCAGGTTTTGACTGGCGTTCCGTTGCTGTCCAAAAGGACGAACATCGGTTGGTAGCTAAAACTGAACTCTTGCTTGAAAGGCTCTACAAGCGGATCTTCTATATCAAGATAAGAGAACTCGATCTGACCGAAATACTCTGCTTCAAGCCCGTGCACGACGGGCGCCATAGAACGGCAGGTACTTCACCAAAAGGCAAAGAATTCGATCAGTTGCGGTTTTCCGCTGGCAAGATTTACAGTGCTCGGGTCAGTTGCTTCAAGATCATTACCTCGTGGGGTAACAACAATAACTGGCGCTTCAGCAGGTGGTTCTTCTTCAACAACTGGAGCGTCCGCTTCTGGAGCGGGGGCAACAACCGGAGCTTCTGCTTCAGGAGCAGATTCAGGGGCGGGGGCGGCAGGTTCTGCCGCGATCGTCGGCGTCGGCGGGGAAGCAGGCGCACTTGGGGTACAAGCCGAAAGAACGAAAACGGCAAGTAAGCCCAGGGTCAAGAATGTATTACGGTTCAAATGATCCTCCATTTCTTATATCTTTTATATAGTTTATGCAAAGATATTTTACTTTATTATGATAATATTCACCTTAATTATCTTACTAAGACCTTGATACTCTAATCAGGTTTTAATACTCTAAAAGGATACCATGTCTGCATTTAAATTAACTTACGCAACTATGTTCGACCCACCCGCTGAATTGCATACGCGCTTTGACGAAGCCATCATCCAGTTGAAAGCCAATCTTGGACGCGAGTTTGGGATGCACATCAACGGCAAAGATGTTTTTACCGATGAAAAATTAAACGACTACTCCCCCATTGACACCGAAATGAAACTGGCTGTGATGCAAAAGGGCAACGAGAGCCATGCGCAGGCTGCCATTGAAGCAGCGCGCAAAGCCTTCCCTGCCTGGTCACGGACACCCTGGCAAGAGCGCCTCAAACTCTTGCGCCGAGCCACCGACCTGATCGACAAACGTATTTTTGAATTGAGCGCAGCTATGGCGCTCGAAGTCGGCAAAAACCGCATGGAAGCGCTCGGCGACGTCGCCGAAACCGCTGACCTGATCCGCTACGCCTGCGACCAGATAGAAGAAAATAACGGCTTCGTCGTCGAGATGGGCAAAGACCCGCTCGTCGGCTACGAGGCGCGCAACGTTTCCAAATTGCACCCCTACGGTGTTTGGCTGGTCATCAGCCCTTTCAATTTCCCATTTGCGCTCACGGGTGGACCAACTGGCGCAGCGCTTGCAGCGGGCAATACTGTCATCATCAAACCTGCCACAGATACAGCCTGGATCGTACGTCTGCTCATGGATTGTTTCGTAGATGCAGGTATCCCGGATGGCGTGCTCAACTTCGTGACGGGACCGGGACGCACGTTGGGACAGGCGCTCGTTGACAGCCCCGACATTGACGGGGCGACCTTCACCGGTTCGTTAAAGGTCGGCATGAATATCCACCGTGCCTTTAGCAGCGGTAAATACGTCCGTCCAACCATCTTGGAATTGGGTGGCAAAAACCCCGTCATCGTCTCGCGTAACGCCGATCTTGAGCGTGCCGCGATCGGCATCGTCCGCTCGGCGTTTGGTTTGCAAGGACAAAAATGCTCAGCAGCATCGCGCGTCATTGTCGAGGCACCCGTCTACGACGATCTGGTTTCGCGCCTAAAAGAGCTAACTGAAAATCTCGTCATTGGCGACCCAACTGAGAAGGAAACCTATATGGGACCGGTAATTAACGAATCAGCTTATCGGGATTTCCAGAACTTTAACGAGGAAATATCAGGAACCGGGGCAACGTTCATTACTGGCGGGCATGTCCAGGTCACGGGCGATTACACCAAAGGCTATTTCTGCGAGCCAACGTTGGTCACCGACCTTCCGCTTTCCCATCGTCTCTGGCAAGAGGAGATGTTCGTCCCCATTACGACTATCACCAAAGTGGACGATCTCGACACGGCAATGGAGATCGCCAATAACGTCGATTATGGTCTCACGGCTGGCTTCTATGGCAGCCACAATGAAGCGGATTGGTTCTTCGACAAGATCGAAGCAGGTGTCGTATACGCCAATCGCCCACAAGGTGCGTCAACGGGCGCATGGCCCGGATTCCAACCCTTTGGCGGCTGGAAAGGTTCTGGCTCCAGCGGCAAGAATGCCGGTGGGCATTATTATGTTCAGCTTTATATGCACGAGCAAACCCAGACTTTGATCAAATAAACCAACGGAGTTGCTTTATACCCCTTCCCTATCAACGGGAAGGGGTTTATTATTTAAGCACTATGGATGAGAAAAATATTATTCCCCGAATTGGCACTTTCTTCCTCGTGGTTGGCGTGGGCTTCATTATTCTCTTCGTTGTCTCCGATCTCGCCCAAACCGTCTATTTCGATTATCTTTTTATCGGCTTGCTTTTTGCAGGATTTGGTATCTTTCTGCGGCGAAAAGCCGACCCTCCGCCACCGAGTGGGCGTTTTGCAACCTGGCGAAAAATGCGTAAAAAAGAAAAGAAAAACAAGGACTAATAAGGAACGTATGAGCAAATTAACTCTCCTCTCTGAAGCTGTTTCGAAATATGTACAGGACGGCGATAGTCTCTATGCCGCCGGATTTACACACCTGATCCCCTTTGCGGCGGGACACGAGATCATCCGCCAAAAGAAGCGTGACCTTGTGCTCGCTCGCGCTACCCCAGATTTGATCTACGACCAACTGGTTGCGGCTGGTTGCGCGAAAAAAGTCATTTTCTCGTATATGGGCAACCCTGGCGTTGGTTCCTTGCGCATTGTACGCGGCGCCATTGAGCGCGGCGAAATCGAATGGGAAGAGTATTCCCATTTTGGGATGATCTCCCGCCTGCAAGCCGGCGCGGCAGGGCTGCCCTTTATGCACATGAACCCTACGGCTGCAACCAGCCTCGAGGAAGCCAACCCCAAGATCAAACGCGTTATTGATCCTTATTCCGGGAAAGAGCTGATCGCCGTCCCCGCGCTAAACCCGGATGTTGCCATTATCCACGTACAGCGCGCCGACACAAACGGAAATGCACACCTTTGGGGCATCATCGGTGAGCAAAAAGAAGCCGCCTTCGCTGCAAAAAAGGTCATTCTAACCGCTGAAGAGATCGTAGACGAAGAAGTTATCCGCTCTGACCCAAACCGCACGCTGATCCCCGGCTTCATCGTGGACGCAGTCTGTCACGTTCCATACGCTTGCCATCCCTCCTATGCACAAGGTCATTATGATCGTGATAACGAGTTCTATCTAGGTTGGGATAAAGTCAGCAAGACGAAAGAAAACGTTCAGGCATGGCTCGATGAGTGGGTCTACGGGACAAAAGATCACGAAGAATATTGGCAAAAATTTGGTGCAGAAAAACATAAGGCACTTGAAGTGGAAGAACAACTGAGCGCACCGATCAATTACGGGAAATATTAACCACTGATCTACACTATGACACAACCTATCCCCTATACCACCTACAATAACGAAAACGCGCCCCTGCTCTTCGCACACGCCAACGGCTATCCGCCTGATTGCTATAAGCCCCTCTTTAATTTACTCAAAGGCTATAAGATCGCGGCAATGCACCAACGTCCGCTTTGGGATGATGCTGATCCAAACGAGATTGACGATTGGCATCCCCTCAGCGATGACCTGTTACGGTTCATGGATGAGCAAAAAATGGATAAGACGATTGCTATCGGTCATTCGATGGGCGGGATCGCCATCCTGAGGGCTGCGCTGCGTGAACCCGAGCGATTCTCGCACGTCATCCTCCTTGACCCGGTCTTGTTTCCGCCATATTTTATTCGATTCTATAATGTCATTCATGCGTTAAAGCTCGCCCATAAGCTACATCCGCTTGTGCCTGCTGCGCAGCGTCGCAGACGGATTTTCAAAAGCCGCGAGATGATGATGCGCGGGTATCGCAAGAAGAGTATCTTTCGCCATTTTAGCGATGAATCTCTCGAAGCCTATATCAACGGGATCACCTGCCCTGCTGAAGACGGGAGCTACGAACTCTGCTACTCCGCCAATTGGGAAGTCCAAATTTACATAACCGGCGTTTGGCGGGATATGGAACTTTGGCGGGCATTACCCAGTTTAAAGCCCCTCCTGCTCATCGTCCGCGGCGCAGAGACCGATACCTTTCACGAAAGCGCAACACGACTTGTCACTAAAAAACTCCCCAGCGCGCGAGTCGCCACCATCCCAAAAAGCACACATCTCCTGCCGCTCGAACAACCCGAAGCCGTACGAGACGAAATTAAAAAATTCTTAGCGTAAACAAAAGGATCCACCATGACCCCAACATTCTCATCTGCCGAACTGATGATCGTCAACTCCGCCCGCATGCTCCGCGATGGCGACGTAGTATTCGTGGGCGTTGGGCAGCCAAACCTGGCTTGCAATCTCGCCAAACGCACCCACGCGCCTAATATCACGATGATCTACGAAGCCGGTGTCATCGGCGCGAACCCCGCTCGCCTGCCGCTCTCCATTGGCGACCCGACTCTCGTTAGTGGCGCGCTCTCGATCTGCTCAATGTATGATATTTTCGCCAACTATCTCCAGCGCGGTAACGTAGACGTAGGTTTTCTCGGCGGTGCGCAAATCGACCGTTTTGGCAATATCAACGCCACCATCGTTGGCGATGATTACGCGCAACCAAAAGTGCGTCTGCCTGGCTCTGGCGGCGCGGAGTTGATCTCTGCCTGGGCAAATCGCTGCTATATCATGACCCCGCACCAAAAACGCCGCTTCCCCGAAAAAGTGGACTTTATGACCTCGGCAGGTTTTCTGAACGGGCGCGCCGAACGTGAAGCCACAGGCGTGCGCGGTGGCGGTCCACTGGCGATCATAACCGACATCGGCTTTATGGAACCCGACGAAAACGGCGAGTTGACCTTAGCCGCTCTTCATCCAGGAAAAAAAGCCGAAGAAGCTATCGAAAATACCGGCTGGGATTTGAAGGTTGCAAGCGAGTTACGAACTACTGAACCACCCAGCGATGAAGAGTTGCGTATTTTGTATGAGGAGCTTGACCCTGACGGGCTGTACCTGAAACGCGCCTAAGCCCGCAACCCCACATCAAAGATCAGCGTATATCAGGTAAATTCATTCACACACAAGATTTCTCGTTGCAAAAAATGGCCTTTCTACACAATGAGATAAAAGGAGAAAAAAATGACAACTGAAAAAGAACCACGTCCAAAATTACGTCGCTCGCGCAGCAATCGTGTTATCGCAGGCATTTGCGGTGGGTTGGCAGAATTCTACGACATCAACGTCTTCTGGTTCCGACTGGCATTCGTTTTAGCCATGGTGCCCGGCGGCATTCCCGGCATTGGCGCGTATCTGATTTTCTGGTTCATCGTCCCTGACGCAAACTAATAGAGAAAACAAATAAAACTTATAAAGCTATTAGGACTTACGCAAAATGCTTTTTTGTCTAGTAGCAATGCTCTGCGTTGCTACTTTCTACAGTGTCCCAACGCAGAGCATTGGGACAAGGACTTAAAAATGCGTAACTCCTAACTATGTCACTGCGAGGAGGGCGATAGCCTGACGCGGCAGTCTCCTCCACGAAGAGGGAGATTGCTTCGCCCCGACAAGTGCCGAAAAGGCAAAAGCATCGGGGCTCGCAAAGACATATCATTGTACAATTTCTAAATAATTACATCCATAAGGAGAAAAAATGACCGCCGAAGAAAAACCTCGCTCCTTCTTTTCCAATATATTCACATCATCCGACGAACCCCGCCTGCGTGCGGGGTGGCGTCTTTTTTTGCACTTGCTTATCATGATCCCAATAGGGCTTCTTTCAGGCGCGCTCTCAAAGGTACTCTTCCCTTTTTGGCATGGCGGCGCGCTCAGAGACCAACTCGTCAGCCTGATCACAATGACACTCTCCGTCTTCATCGCCCGCCGTTGGTTCGACAAACGCAGCTTCAGCAGTCTTGGGTTAAAACTCAACAAAAAGGCGTGGATCGACCTGCTCGCAGGCATCGTCATCACCTTTTTGATGATGGGATTCATCTATCTCATCATGTGGTCAGTCGGATGGATCAACTTTGAAAACTTCGCTTGGGAAGTAGAATCCGCATCCTCCGTGACCCTGAATTTGCTCGGCATCCTAGCGGTATTTATCCTGGTCGGATGGAACGAGGAGCTACTTAGTCGTGGCTACCAGCTACAGAATCTCGCCGATGGCATGAACTTATTCTGGGGCATTACCATCTCCTCCGCCGTTTTCGGGATTTTACATCTCGGCAACCCCAACGCGACCTGGCTCAGCGCAGTCGGCATTTTCTTTGCAGGCATCTTCCTTGCCTATGGCTACGTCCTCACGAAGCAGCTCTGGTTACCCATCGGATTGCATATCGGCTGGAACTTCTTCGAAGGCGTCATCTTCGGCTTCCCCGTCAGCGGCATGGACTTCTTCCGCTTAACACGCATCAGCGTGGACGGTCCTGAACTCTGGACAGGCGGCGCCTTTGGTCCCGAAGCAGGATTGATCGTTATTCCAGCACTCATACTGGGAACAGGGTTAATTTACTTCTATACGAAAAATGATCAAGATACTGACGAAGATGAAGTAATATATGCAGCCTAAATAATTGCTGCGAAACTCAATCTAAAAAGACATTAAAAACATATAAATAATGCCCCTCCTCGCCACCCTCCCCATCCTCATCATTCTACTCCTCATGGTTGGCTATCGTTGGGGAGCAGCACGCGCTGGCGCGGCGGGATACCTCGCCGCGCTCGTCGTTGCAGTTGCCTTTTTCGGAGCAAACGCTGAAGTTTTAGCCTATGCCCACACCAGAGCAATTCTACTGACTTTTGATGTACTCTTCATCATCTGGGCAGCCTATTTGCTCTATCGCGTCTCAGATGAAGCAGGCGCGATAGAGACCATCGGGGAGGCGCTGCGTCAACTCACCAGCGATAAGGGCATGCAAGCAATTCTGATCGGCTGGATTTTCGCATCTTTTTTACAAGGCACAGGCGGGTTTGGTGTGCCCGTAGCGATCACGGCACCGCTATTGATCGGGTTGGGATTTAGCCCATTAGCCGCGGTTGTTATCCCAACAATAGGGCATGGCTGGGCGGTGACTTTTGGGTCTTTGGGTTCATCCTTTAATGCACTGATCTCTACAACTGGTCTTGAAGCCAGCTATCTCGCGCCCGCATCAGCAGGATTCTTGGGGCTGGCGGTCTTCCCCGTCGGCTTGATGGTTGTCCACGCCGCAGATGGTTGGGGAGCAGTAAAACGCCTTGCCTGGAAAGTATTGCTGATCGGCGCAGTCATGGGTGGCACCCAATATTTTGTTGGCGTGACACTAGGATTATGGAATATCGGTTCTTTCGCGGGCGGGATGGCAGGATTAATTGTCGGGGTGCCATTGGCTCGGTGGGATGAAACAAACTCAATTTCCCGCGAGCGGATCGGGGCGAAGCCGCTCTTCATCGCCCTATCTGCTTATCTTCTTTTGATCGTGATCACAGCGTCCATTTTGCTCATCCCCTCTGTAAACCCATTAAAAGATGCGCTCGGCGAGATCGCTATTCGCGTGTCTTTTCCTGAAACGGTGAGTAATCTGAGCTATATCAACCCGGAAGGAACGACCAAGCCTATTTATATTTTCAAACATACGGGCGCGATCTTGCTCTACACCTCGGCAGCGGCATTTGTGATCTATAAACGAGCGGGGTTATATGCAGCGGTCGCGGGGAAGAAGATCTTGAGCCAAACAGCGCGCAAGATGATAACATCCAGCCTGAGCATTGCGCTGATGGTGGCAATGGCGGTGGTGATGCAACAATCGGGCATGACGGAAGCGCTCGCGCAAGGCTTGGCAAACGCAGTCGGGACAGCCTTCCCCTTCGCCGCGGCGTGGATCGGCGCATTGGGCGCCTTTATGACCGGCTCAAACACCAACTCAAATGTGGTTTTCGCCGCGCTGCAATTACGCACAGCCGAGTTGCTGGGTTACAGCGTACCGATCATTTTAGCAGCCCAAACGGCAGGTGCATCGCTTGGCTCGGTGCTTGCACCAGCCAAGCTGATCGTGGGCGCCAGCACCGCAGGGATGGAAGGCAAAGAGGGCGTTGCGCTGCGCGCGGTAATTGGTTATGGGGTGGGCTTAATTTTCTTTATTAGCTCATTGACAGTTTTAGCGATCATCTTCTAAAAGCACTTAACGGTTGTGTCAATTTATTTCTTCGTTCGATCCGCGATTAAGCGGTACACTTAAGCTATGCTTCACAGCAAACTCTCCCGCCACGCATTTGCCTTCGGGCTGATCGTCGTCGCATCCATCACACTCTATCCTGCCGCAAAAGGGGAGAAAACGCTCATCGTTTACTTGCTGCTGGCTCTCATCATTTTCGCAGCCCTACTAACCTTATTCAAAGAAAAATGACCCCTATTCGCGCTGTATTTTTCGATCTTGGTAAAACCCTCATCTACCCCAAAGATATTTGGCAACCTGTCCTCTTGCGCTCCGATAAGACACTGACAGAAAAGTTGATTGCCAATGGAGTTGATGTCGATCCACGCACCTTCCCTTACGAGTTTATCGACCGTCTCAATCACTACTATGCTGATCGAGAAGGCACCTTGCGTGAAACGACCACATTCAGGATGCTCCAACATCTGCTCGAAGAAAAGGGATTCCGGGACGTTCCCGCCCCGACCGTGCGTGCTGCGCTGGACGCAAAATACGCCATCACACAATCTAATTGGCATCTCGAAGCGGACGCGCACACCGCGCTCCGCGCCCTCAAGCTGAAGGGTTATCAACTTGCTCTCATCTCCAACGCCGGCGATGATCCGGATGTCCAAGCCTTACTCACGACTCATCAATTGAATCATTTTTTTAGTTTTATCCGCTCATCAGCCGCTGCCGGATATCGCAAGCCTCATCCCCACATGTTCGAAGAAGCACTCAAGGAACTAGGCTTATTCCCTGAACAATGTGCCATGGTCGGCGATACCTTGGAGGCTGATATCAAGGGTGCAAATGCACTCGGCATTTATAGTATCTGGATCAACCGCCGTGTCAACCAAAACACAAAAACGCTTGTCGATATTCGTCCCAAAGCTGTTATTCAAGAACTAACTGAACTACCCAAACTCCTGTTCGAAATCTCCTAGATTCTTCATAAAATGCCCCTATCAAAGAAGACTCTTTCCTACATTGCGCTTGCCATTGCAATTGTCTCAATGGGCACTTCCGCAATCCTCGTACGCTGGGCAGATGCGCCGGGTCCCGTCACGGCGTTTTATCGTGTATTTCTCGCAACGATTATCCTGACACCTTTTTTTCTCAAACGCTCCCGAGAAAGCCGGAAGATCACCAAAAGCATCCTCATCATGCCTCTTCTAGGCGGGCTTTTTACTGCCTTTGATCTCGCCCTCTGGAACACATCCCTTTTTTACACCACCGCTGGCAATGCGACCTTGTTAGTCAACACCAATCCGCTTTGGGTTGCGCTGGGGGCCTGGCTTATCTTCCGAGAGAAACTTAGTAAGGATTTCTGGGTCGGTCTCGCCATCGCCTTATTCGGAGCCGCCCTTGTCGTCGGCGGGGATTTTCTAATTCATCCCCGTCTCGGCATCGGAGACCTGATCGCAATTTCAGCAGGTTTTTTTTATGCAGGCTATTTCCTGACTACACAACGTGGCAGAGAGAATCTTCACCCCATTACCTATATTTGGATCATTGGTCTAAGTGCCAGCATCGGTTTGGCTCTCATCAATCTTGTGCTTGGCAACTCCCTCATTGGCTACTCATCCCAAACCTGGGGCGTTTTCTGGACAACGGCCCTTGTCTCACAAGTGATCGGTTATTTGGCTGTCTCCTACGCGCTCGGGCATCTCCCTGCATCGGTCGTCGCCCCAACGATGATCGGGCAGCCGATCATGACCACGCTCTTTGCCATTCCATTACTAGGTGAAATTCCGCTTCCCTTACAGATCGTTGGCGGCGTCACCGCGCTTATTGGCATCTTTCTTGTCAATCGCGCTTATCAAAAAGGGAAAGAGAACTCAGAAAAGCCTGTATTAGATTTTTAATGATTGCAACAAGCAAAATTCGATTAAAATTGACTAGCTCTCTTTTTTTTCATATACTTGACACAAACTCACGCACAAAGAGGAGAAGGACATGAATAACTTAGATGCGATCCTTGAAATTGCAATTGGCTTGATTCTTACTTGGCTGATCTTGAGCGTTGCAACGATGGAAGTACAAGATCTCTTTAGTAAATGGTTCGATAAACGCGCACAATTTCTCGAGAAATCTATTCTTGAGATGTTTCAGGGTGATCAAAACTACGTAGATCTATTTTATAGCCAGCCAGTTATTAAAGCCTTGGTTCCTAAAGATCGCTCAGGGCAACCTAAAAAGACACTTCTCCGCAAAGCAAAAAAACCGGACTATATCCCCAACGCCGCTTTTGCAGAGGCTGTCTTTGAAATGTTTGTCGATCTGGGTACCGAAAAAGACAAACTTGCTGAAGCCACGGTTTCACTTGAAAGAATTCTCGGCAAGATCGACACGATCATAAAAGAGAATGAAGACCTTGGTTATTTTGTGCGTCGCCTTCTTCCCAACCTTGACAGCAAGAAATCTGTCAGTAATCTACCTGAAGCACACGACAAGGTCATAGAATTCAAAACCAACGCCGAAAGCTGGTTTGACACATCCATGAAGCGGGCATCTTTCTGGTATAAGGAAAATGCAAAAAATCTCGCCTTCGTCATCGGTCTTGTGATTGCTGCAGCTTTCAATATAGATTCTATTCAGATCACCGAGCAGCTTTGGCGTGAGCCCACCTTGCGTCAATCTCTGGTGGCGCAGGCACAGGTAGCAAGTGTGAATACAGGCGCTGACTCTGTTGCTGAACTTGAAACTTATTACCAGGATTTACAACTACCCGTCGGTTGGGATGCGAGCAAGTTGCCCCCCACACCATTAGACTGGACTACAAAAATAATCGGTTTTCTTATCAGCGGTTTAGCTGCCATGCAAGGCGCACCTTTCTGGTTTGAAATTCTCAAGAATTTATTAAAGTTCAAGGGAGGTTCAAAGAAAGAATCCGAATCGCCTCCGCCGCCAGCCACACCGCCAGCCACACCGCCAGTAGCTGCGTCGAAACTTGAAGCCGTTGGCTAGCAGATAATAGACAAAAGAGGGTTGCGATCATTGCAACCCTCTTTTGATTCACCAGTATAATAAACATCATGACTGATCTATTCGACCACAAGATGCAGGAAAATCTCAGAAAAGAAGCGCCTCTTGCCGCGCGGATGCGCCCACGCACGCTCGATGAATATATCGGGCAGGAGCATATCGTTGGCGAGGGGAAGTTGTTGCGCCGTGCGATTGAAGCGGACCGACTTTTCGCTTCAATTATCTTATGGGGACCTCCCGGAACGGGCAAGACAACCCTTGCTCAGATCATCGCTAATCAGACCGAATCACATTTCGAGACTCTCTCCGCTGTTTTAGACGGGAAGCCACGCTTGCGTGAAGTGATCCACGAGGCGAAGGAACGCCGCAAACTCTATCAGAAGAAGACGATCCTTTTCGTGGATGAAGTCCACCGTTGGAATAAGGCACAACAAGACGCGCTTTTACCACACGTCGAAAACGGGACTTTTACTCTGATCGGTGCGACGACGGAGAATCCTTTTTTTGAGATTATTGGGGCATTGGTTTCGCGCTCACGTGTTTTTCAGTTACGAGGATTGAATCAGAAAGAGTGCGGCACTTTACTGGATCGCGCTTTGGGCGACGTTGAACGGGGCTATGGTTCTCGCCGAATCAACCTTCATGACACAGCTCGTAAGCATCTCGTCGAGATGGCTACGGGCGATGCTCGCAATGCCTTAAATGCCCTCGAGTTGGCAGTTGAATCCACAAATAAAGATGCGGATGGCATCATCCAGATCACCTTGGACGTAGCGCAGGAATCCATTCAGCGGCGCGCAGTTTTATATGATAAAGACGGCGATTCGCATTACGATACAGTTTCTGCATTCATCAAATCGGTGCGCGGCTCAGACCCCGACGCTGCGCTCTATTGGCTGGCAAAGATGGTTTACGCTGGTGAAGACCCGCGTTTTATTGTGCGCCGTTTGCTGATCTTGGCGGGCGAGGATATCGGGTTGGCTGACCCAATGGGCTTGGTCGTCGCGAACGCAGCCGCACAGGCTTTTGAATTTGTGGGCATGCCGGAGGGGATTTACTCCATCGTGGAAGCAACGCTTTACTTGGCGACTGCGCCAAAATCAAATAGCGCGGGGGCGTATTTCAAGGCTTTGAAACGTTTGGAAGATCAGGGGCAAATTTCTGTGCCGAACCATCTCAAGGATGGCAATCGCGATGCGGATGCGCTCAAACACGGCGAGGGTTATGTTTACCCCCATTCAGAAGATGGGCATTTTACGCCGCAGCAATATTTACCCAAGCGCCTGCTGGGGACGTATTTCTATGCACCCTCCAGTGAGGGCTACGAAGCAGAGGTTGCGGCGCGCCTGGAGGCTTGGCGTGCGGCACAGCGCAAAGCTTTAGGGATTGAGGACTTTGAGTTTGCGCCTGAGTTGAGTGAAGAGAAGATCAAGAACATGAAAAGAAAATAAGCATGCGCACTGTATTTTTTAGAAGCTCCTTGACACATCCTCCCCCCTGCTGTAAACTTGCGCCCAATATGAAACACGCAGCCTTCAACGCCTTTTACTTTTATTTTTATTTTGGCTTCCAAAAACGGAAACCGCTGGCGGCGTTTAACTAGGCATCTTTTACTTTACCCTGACAAAACGTGAGACCATCGGTCTCACGTTTTTTTGTTTTTATATAACAGGAGGCATTATGCCAACAAGAGGAATACGCGGTGCCATCACCGTTAGCACGGATACAAAAAATGAAGTTCTCAGCGCTACATCAGAAATGCTCAAAGAAATCTCGGCAGCCAATCCTGGCTTAAGA
The DNA here is from genome assembly GCA_018648605.1 of Anaerolineae bacterium. Lineage (GTDB taxonomy): Bacteria > Chloroflexota > Anaerolineae > Anaerolineales > Villigracilaceae > Desulfolinea. Next base: position 32,172 of record JABGQU010000009.1, read on the forward strand.
CCCGAGGATATTGCCAGCGCCTTTTTTACCGTCACCGACGATATTCGCTCAGTCTTCCCCGCGGAAGCCGCCAGATACAACGGCTGGAAAAATGTTCCTCGCCTTTGCGCAAAAGAAATCCCTGTCGAGGGCAGCCTTGGGCTTTGCATCCGAGTATTATTGCATTGGAATACCGAACTAGCCCCCGAAAAAATCAAACACGTTTATCTGAAAAGGGCAAAAAAGCTACGCCCCGATCTCGTAAATAATACACAGGAGTAATAAAACTTATGCTGATCATCATGCGCACCAGCGCAACCAAAGCGGATGTAGAGAACGTCGTCGCCCGCGTCAAATCTTTCGATCTGGATGCCCATCTCTCGGATGGCGCGGAACGCACCGTCATCGGCGTGGTCGGCGATGGACGCCCTGTCGAAAAGAGTCTATTTATCCGTCTCCCCGGCGTGGACAATATTGTCCCCATCTCCAAATCCTACAAACTCGCCTCGCGCGAGTTCTACCCAAAAAACTCACTCGTCCCCATTGGCGAAAATAGGGTCGGCAATGGCAGCGCCATCATCATTGGCGGACCTTGCGCCGTCGAAAACCGCGAACAACTCCTCGAAGCTGCGCAAGCCGTAAAAGATGCAGGCGCGCACGCCCTGCGGGGCGGGGCTTACAAACCGCGCACTTCGCCCTATTCCTTTCAGGGCATGGGCGAAGATGGGTTGAAACTACTCGCCGAAGCCCGCGATCTGACAGGGCTGCCCATCGTCACCGAAATTATTTCTCCAGAATTGGTTCCCCTCGTTGCCGACTATGCAGACGTGCTCCAGATCGGCGCACGAAATATGCAGAATTATTCCCTGCTCAAAGCAGCCGGACTGACCCAACGCACCATTCTGCTCAAACGCGGCATGAGCGCTACTATTAGCGATTTCCTCATGGCTGCCGAATATATTCTCTCCAAGGGCAATCAAAACGTCATTCTTTGCGAGCGTGGCATCCGCACCTTTGAAACCGCCACCCGTAACACCACCGACATCAATGCCATTCCGGTATTGAAATCCCTTACCCATCTGCCCGTCATGCTTGACCCCAGCCACAGCACCGGTGATTGGCGTTTCGTCAGCTCACTTGCGCGCTCAGGCATTGCCGCAGGCGCAGACGGGCTGGTTATCGAAGTCCATCCCGATCCGGCTAATGCACTCTCGGATGGTGCCCAATCGCTCAAGCCGAAGCGTTTTGCTGAATTAGTGAACCAGGTCAATATCATCGCCAACGCGATGAAAGCTGCAAATATAACTGCGCTCCCAGAAGGATAATTACCAATCACACGAGTAGCTTGAATAACAAAAACATTCATGCTATTCGGAAAATTCGCATAATTCGTGATACAAAAAGGAAAAAATCTTATGATGATCATTATGAAAACCAGCGCTTCACAAGAAGAACTAGAGAATGTCCTTGCAAGCGTCAAGGGACTTAAGCTCCACCCCCATCGTATTTCTGGCTCAGAGCGCAACGTCATTGGCGTTGTCGGCGATGGGCGCCCGATCGAGCCGAGCAATTTCATCCGTTTGCCGGGTGTTGCCTCGGTTATCCCCATCTCAAAGCCCTATAAACTCGCCTCGCGTGAGTTTTACCCTGAAAACACCCTCATCCCCATCGGCGACCACGTTGTCGGCAACGGGACTCCCACTATCATCGGCGGACCTTGCGCCGTAGAGAGCCGCGATCAAATTCTTGAAGTTGCCAAAGCGGTCAAAGAAGCCGGCGCGCACGCCCTTCGTGGTGGCGCCTTCAAGCCTCGCACCTCCCCCTATTCTTTTCAAGGAATGGGCGAAGACGGACTAAAACTCCTTGCAGAAGCCCGCGATCTCACTGGTTTGCCGATCGTCACTGAAGTCACCTCCCCCGATTTAGTCCCCCTCGTTGCGGATTATGCTGAAGTGCTTCAAATTGGCGCAAGAAATATGCAAAATTATGCCCTTCTCAAAGCCGCTGGGCAAACCAATCGCACGGTTTTGCTCAAACGTGGCATGAGCGCAACCATCAATGACCTCCTCATGGCAGCCGAATATATCCTCGCGCAAGGCAATCAAAATGTCATTCTTTGCGAGCGCGGCATCCGCACCTTTGAGACGGCTACCCGCAACACCACCGACATCAACGCTATTCCTGTCCTTCAAGCCCAAACCCATCTCCCCGTCATTCTCGACCCTAGCCATAGTACCGGGCATTGGGAGTATGTCTCTGCCCTCGCTCGTTCTGGCATTGCGGCGGGCGCAGATGGTATCATCGTAGAGGTGCATCCCGACCCCGCCTGCGCACTTTCGGATGGCGCGCAATCGCTCAAGCCAAGGCGTTTCAAGCGGCTTGTCAAACAAGTCAATGCGATTGCAAACGCCCTCAAAGCCGAAGATATTTCGACCAATCCGCTGCAATGAATTAGATAAACTATAAAAGTCTTGAGATTTTTGTAGTTTGCCAAAATATTATGGAAGAAACCAACTTTTTACGCGAACAAAACATCGCAATTATTGGATTAGGTTTGATGGGCGCATCCATCGCAATGGGATTGCGCGGTCATTGCAAGAGCGTTCTGGGATCAGATAGCGATTCGCTCACCTGTCAAATTGCTACCGCTAAAGGGATGGTGGATTCGGCATCAACAGATCTTCGCCAAATCCTGCCCCAAGCAGATATACTCATCATCGCTACGCCGGTCTCTGCCGCGCTAAAGATCATTGCCGCGCTCCCCGGCATCCATAACGGAAGCAAGCTCATCGTCACGGATGTCACGTCCACGAAAGAGCAGATCATGCGCGCGCTTGATTCCCTCCCATCCAATTTTGATGTGATCGGCGGTCATCCCATCTGCGGTAAGGAGAAGTTAGGCATTTGCCACGCCGAAAAAGAGATGCTCTACGACTGCACCTACACGCTCACGCCATCCGAGCGAACGTCGGCGCGGACGAAGTCTTTGCTAGCGCAACTCGTGGAAGCCATTGGCGGAAATCCGCTCTGGATAGACGCCGTGAAGCACGACCAAATGTTGGCAAAAACCAGCCACGCGCCCCACTTGCTAGCGGTCGCGCTGATGCACGCTACAGAAGCAGACCTTTCGAAACTCAAGGCGGGCGGATTTTCGAGCGCGACGCGGCTCTCTGCCACGCCGACGAGCATGATGCTGCCGATGGTGATGACGAACGCCGAAAACACGATTGCCGCGCTGGAAGCAGTAAAGACCGAAATTGATAAAATCTTGACGCTGATGAAGGCTGGCGATAACGAAAATCTGGAAATCTTGTTGGATACGAGCAAAGCCAAGCGTGAAGAGATGATGAGGAGAATGTAAAAGCCTTCACCACAGAGAGCGCGGAGATCACTGAGCTTTTCTCTTTTTTCTCCAAAACTCTGTGCGCTCTGTGTATTCAGTGGTAAAAAGATGACAAAAAAAATCACCCCCATCACCCATCCGCTCAACGCCAGCGTGCGCGTGCCCGGCTCAAAATCGTTGACCAATCGTGCGTTGCTCATCGCTGCACTCGCTGAAGGAAAAACAACGCTAACCAACGCGCTTTTCTCTGACGATTCGCGATATTTTGCCAACGCCCTGAAAGCATTGGGATTTGAAGTCTCAGTAAACGAAGAAGAAAAGACCATGAGCGTCGTCGGATTGGGAGGAAAAATCCCCGCAGACAGCGCGGAGCTTTTCATCGGCAACGCGGGCACAGCGGCGCGCTTTTTGACCGCATTCTTGAATTTAGGCAATGGCGAATATATTCTCGACGGCGAACCCCGCATGAGAGAACGTCCTATCGGTGATTTGGTGGATGCACTCACCCCGCTCGGCGCGGATATTTCCTCCCCTTGTAGTGACGACTTCAGTCGTCCCGCTCGCAACGAGAAGGGGCTAAAGCCCTTACTACAAGGGAAAAGGGAAAATTATCTTCCTCTCAAACTCACCGCATCTCGTTTCACGGGCGGCAAAACACAAATTGCAGGCAACGTCTCCTCGCAATATCTTTCTGCACTCTTGATGACCGCACCTTATGCCGAAAATCCCGTTGAAATTGAGATCACGACTGAGCTATTTTCCAAACCCTACGTGGATATGACTATCAACATCATGCAAGACTTTGGCATAGAGATTGAACGAGACGGCTACCAGTATTTCAAAGTCTCCCCCAACGCCTATTTCCCAATCTCCAATTACCAAATAGAATCTGATGCTTCTGCCGCATCCTATTTCTTCACCGCCCCAGCCATCTGTGGTGGGACTGTGCGCGTGGAAAATATCTCACGTAATTCTGTGCAAGGAGATATTGATTTCCTGGATGTCTTGGCGGAAATGGGCTGCACCATCGAAGAGACTGAAAACTGTATACTGGTTACTGGCAACTCATCACTTCGCGGTGTGGACGTGGACATGTCCGATATCCCCGACACAGCCCAAACGCTCGCTGCCATCGCCCCCTTCGCATCTTCGCCGACGCGGATTCGGGGTATCGCGTCTGCGCGTATGAAAGAAACCGATCGCATTTCCGCTGTTTGCACCGAGTTGATGAAGCTAGGTGTTAAAGTAGAAGAATACGAAGACGGGATGACAATCTATCCCTGCGAAAATATCCAACCTGCTAGCATCGAAACCTACAACGATCATCGTATGGCGATGGCGTTCTCGTTAATCGGCTTGCGAGCAGAAGGTGTTGAGATAGAAGCCCCCGGCTGTGTATCGAAGACTTTTCCAAATTACTTCGATGTTTTGGATGAGTTGAGATAATTTTTCAGCACAAAGAGCACGAAGAAGCACAAAGGAAAAACATTAAGAAAAAGCAGAGGTTGAAAGAGAAGAGAATAGTAACGGAACTCTGTTTCCTAATCCCTAATTACCTAATCCCAGCTAAAAGGAAAACCATGCCAAACCTTCAACCCTCAACCTTCAACCTCGGACTAATCGGCTACCCCATCAGCGCCAGTGTATCACCGAAAATTCATGGCGCGGCGCTCAAAGAAACGGGCCTGGATGGCGAATATAGGCTTTACCCCATCGCGCCCGACGATATTCAGGGGCTAAAAGACTTACTCAACAAAGTCCGCACGGGAGAGATGCAAGGGCTGAATGTGACCATTCCGCATAAGCAGAACGTCATTCCGCTTCTGGACGAGTTGAGCGATACTGCCAAGACCATCGGCGCAGTCAATACCATTATTTTCAAAGATGGCAAACTCATCGGCGATAATACCGACGCGCCTGGCTTTTGGAACGACCTTCAAAAATTACTAAAAAACCGAGAAGATCTGCTAAATCCGCCAAGTTTTTATGCGATGGCTCCCCACGCGCTCATTCTCGGCGCAGGCGGCGCGGCGCGGGCAGTCTGCTACGCCCTGCTCAACGCAGGGTGGGATATCACCCTCGCCACCCGCGCAGACGATATCCCCCAAGCCGAAGAACTGATCGCCGATTTCAACGCCGAAATCCCCGGATGCGACGCTAAACTCTCAAATATCGAACTCAACGCTTCGGTTCTCTCCCCGCTACTCCCGACGATCTCCCTCATCATCAACGCCACGCCCGTCGGGATGAAATCGCATCACGCAGGCACGCCGTGGCTCACCAATCTACCCTTCCCCGACGATGCCCTGCTCTACGATCTCATCTATACCCCCGCAGAAACACAACTGATGAAAGATGCCGCGCAAGCGGGATTGCCTACGCGCAGCGGCTTGGGGATGTTGGTCGGGCAGGCATTGTTCTCCTTTGAGATTTGGACGGGGAAGAAAGTGTCCATTGAAAAGATTATTCTTGACACCTAATCCAGTCTCTAAGCGGCGCTACCAGCGAATATCGTCCTTCGACTACGGCTTCGCTCTGCTTCACATCCGCTCAGAAACTGAATATTTTTTAGAAGGATTAATTATGCCCATACGATTTTTAACCGCAGGAGAATCACACGGCCCCGCCGTGACAGCTATTTTAGAAGGCATTCCCGCTGGCTTAGCGCTTGACGTAGACAAAGTTAATCATGAACTCGCTCGCCGTCAAAAAGGCTTTGGTTCTGGCGGACGGATGAAGCTCGAACGCGACACCGTCCAAGTTCTCAGCGGCATTATGGATGGGAAAACAATGGGGATGCCCATCTCGCTATTCGTCGAAAATCTCAACCATAAACAGTGGAAAGGGAAAGAGACTGCTGCAATGACCGCTCCCCGCCCGGGTCATGCCGATTTGACGGGCGTCGTCAAATATGGCTATAACGACCTGCGCCCCTCGCTCGAACGCGCATCCGCTCGAGAGACGACGATGCGCGTTTCCGTTGGCGCAATCTGCAAGCAGTTTTTAGCGGAATTCGGGATCGTCGTCGGCGGGTACGTGAGAAGTATCGGGGAAGTAGATGCCAATTTTGGAATGACCACGTATAAATCCAGGTTCGAAGTGGCGGAGACGAATGATCTTCGCTGCCCAGATGCTAAGGCTGCTGAGATGATGAGGACACGCATCCAGCAATGCATCCAAGAAAAAGATACATTAGGCGGTGTGATTGAGATCGTTGCTCTGAATGTACCTGTGGGACTTGGCTCTTTCGCGCAATGGGATACGCGTCTCGAAGCAAAACTCGCTCAAGCGATGCTTTCTGTGCAGGCGATCAAGGGCGTGGAAATTGGCGATGCCTTCGAGAACGCAAGACTGCCCGGCACACAGGCGCATGATGCGGTGATTTTGGAAAGCGAGAAAATAGTGCGCCCGACCAACCGCGCGGGCGGCATCGAAGGCGGGATTTCAAATGGCGAGCCGATTGTCATCCGCGCCGCGATGAAACCGATTGCGTCCACGCTCACGCCGCAAAAAACAGTTGATCTGGTGACGGGCGAAGAAACAGTCACGACTTATGAGCGTTCCGATTTTTGCCCCGTGCCGCGTGCTGTGCCCGTACTAGAAGCAGTCGTTGCAATTACACTCGCGGATGCGCTGATAACCAAACTCGGCGGGGACTCAATCGCTGAGATGAAGCCGCGTTTTAAAGCGTTGAAAGAAGCGAAGTTGAACGATATTGAGTTGGATAATCAGCCGCATATTTTTTGGTAGGAAATAACCGCCAAGATGCAGAGAGCGCAGAGATTTTTTGAGAAAAGAGAAAAGCGAGCAGTGCATTGCATCTTAAAGATGCGTTGCACTGCGGGTTAGCAAAACAATCCAGCCCCTGAGCGGAGCGATGACCGAAGGGAAGCGCACAGTCGAAGGGCGGCATTTGAAACACCGTCCTTCGACTACGTGCTTTGCTTCGCAAAGCCCTCCGCTCAGGAGCTGGATTTTACAGGAAAATAAAATGACATCATCCATCATCTACATTTACGGTCCTCCCGGCGTGGGGAAATCGACCATTGGCAAAATACTTGCAGCGAACTTAAACCTCCCCTTTGTTGATCTTGACGCAGAGATCGAAAAAATTGCAGGAACGACTATCCCTGAAATTTTTGAAAACGAAGGTGAAGAAGTTTTTCGCGACCGCGAAGAGAGAGCGTTGAAAAGCGTTGGGGAAACCTCCATCGTCTCTCTTGGGGGTGGCGCTCTTTTACGCCGAGCAAGCCGAAATTACGTCCGCGATGAGCAGGTCATCTGCTTGGGGGCAGCGACCGAGACAATTAGGGCACGCTTGCAAGGGGATGGGCAAAACGAGCGTCCCCTTCTCAAAGAAAATGCTTTAGAGATTTTTTTGGAGGGGCGTAAGGCACATTACGCATCTTTTCCCATCCAGTTGAATACGGAAAATCGTACGCCAGCAGCGTGCGCGACTGAAATACAGGAGCGTTTGGGGCGGTTTTATTTGCGCGGGATGGGGCAGGGTTACGCGGCGCGTGTGGAAAATAGCGCGCTCGAAAACTTGGCAAATTTGCTCACGGAGCATAGTTGCAAGCTGCCCTATATGCTGATTTGCGATAGCGATGTTGCGCCGATCTACGCTGAAAAAATTGCGCAGGTTGTGGAGGTGCGCAAGGTCGTTTTTCCCGCTGGCGAGAAAAATAAAACCATCGCAACGATGACGCAGCTCTGGCGCGATCTGGTTGGCGCGGGGATGGAGCGCGG
>JABGQU010000163.1 GCA_018648605.1 Anaerolineae bacterium
ATTAAAAGGCCTCCCCTCCTTTTTGCTTACCCCTATTTATTGAGAAGATACAGAAAAACTATTTGTGTAATCTTGCAAAAAGGCGTTGAAGGCTTTTTCGCCTACCCGAAAACGGATAGCTTCCAAAAATTGCGCGCCGCGCAGATAAACAGCATCCGTATAACCACGAAAAGCGTAGCCATCGTAGATGCCCGTATCGACCCAACCGCTGGGGGAGAACCATGTCACGCGGAAGCGCCACCACCAGTTGACAGGGTAGGGATAAATCGTCTCGTAATAGATGCGTTCGCTGTAGAGTGCAAGGGCTTCATCAAGCCAGGGTTCGAGAGCTTGGTCATTGCCCACCAGACCAAACCACCACTGGTGCGAAACTTCATGCACGCCAATAGCCACTAAATTATTTTTGATCGTGCCATTATAGTCATCATAAAATTCGCTGCCCATAAAGATCAGCCCGTCGTATTCCATCCCGTCGGGCAGATGGGTTTGGACAATGCTCAAATGCTCATACGGATAAGGCGCAAATCTGTCGCTATAAATGTCGATTGCTTGGGATGCAGCTTCAAGAATGCCTACTCCCGCTTTCTCATAATCGGGGAAATAGAAACTCGTCACGCTCGCGTTTTCACTTGCCACCGTTTGTGAATGGAGTACCGAACTGACAGAGAATACAAATGCACGCGCACCTTCGAGTTCATAAAGTCGCCACGCTCCAGCTTTTTTCCCTGCCGCGCTGGCTGCCACAACAAGATCATCATCCCCTTCAATTTTTAGTGTCACATCGAAATCGGATGTCTCATAAACGAGATGTTCCCCAACGCCGCTCGGCTCGTGGATCAGCCAGCCCTTCGCCACGTCAAAAGGCACGATAAAGGGATACCAGTTGACGATATTCATTTGAAAATCACTCAGATAACCAAATACTTCGGCATGACTTTTTGGCGGGATATTGAGTAAATAACTGAGCTCCAACGTAATCGATTCGCCGGGTTGTAGCGGCGTCCCCAATGGGATTTCCATACGTGCACCATTTAATTGTGACGATGCGTTGAATCCGTTTAGAGTAAGGCTTTCAAGATGGAAACAATTCCCCCAACGATTTGGCTCAACGGCTAAAACCAGCTTGTCCAGAGAGACAAGACTCTGATTGGTGTAGAAGATGGTTTCATCCACGTCGAGGGTACGGGCGGCGTAGTCGAGGGTGGCGTTGAGGGTATATTGGGGGTGGGAATCCTGCACGTTCCCTATGGGTGGTGGATGATTTGTAGGTGAGGGGATCGGCGTTTTCGTAGGTGGTGGGGTGAAGGTTAAGGTCGCAGGGATTGTTGTCTGGGAGGGGACACCGTCTGTCGCCACCTTTGGCTGAAAAGGCGTTGGGGATGGGCTGATGTTGGGTGCGTCAGTGACCAAGATAAAATCACGCGCGGCTTCGGGCGCGGGAGCGGGGAGAGTGCAGCCGGTTAAGAACAATATCCCCATAAGAAAAAAAATCACAGTTCCTGAGCGGAGCGGAGCGAAGTCGAAGGAAGGTATTTTTAACGTCGCTCTTACCCTAAAGGGTACACGTCGACTGCGTGCTTCACTTTCATGAAGCCCTCCGCTCAGAGACTGGGCACTTTCTTTTTTCATTAATGCGCAGCCCTGAAATATTTGGTCACAAGATCAGAGAAATCAATATCTGTATGCGCGCGCAGGGTGCTGAAAAAGTCATCGCCCGTGGCAATTTTCTGATCATATTGGGTACGATAATCTTTCAAAAAGGCGAAGAAGGCTTCATCACCGATGCGGGCGCGTAACTCTTCGAGAAAATGCGCGCCGTGAAAATAGGTCGAACTCCAGTAGGCACGCTCAGATGGGTTTTCGTTCACATGCAGATCGAGCCAGCTTGTGGGGTTGTAATCGAACATGCGCGCTGCCCACCACCAATTGGTTGCCTCGGGATGATAGGTTTCGTAATAAAGCCGCTCGCTGTACGTGCAGATCATCTCATCCAGCCAGGGTTCATGCGCCTGATTATTGGCGACGCTCTCAAAAAACCACTGATGCGCGGTTTCGTGCGCCGAAACGAAGGTGAGATAATTTTGGGCTGTGCCATCGTAGGTGTTGTAAAAACCATGCGACTGAAAGTAAAACGCCGAGTACTCCATGCCGTCGTTGAAATCGCCCTGCACCGCCGTGAGCGATTTATGCGGGTACGCGCCAAAAAGCTGGCTATAAAGCTGAAGGGCTTTTATGCTCACGTTGAGCACTTCTTGTGCGGGGATCTCAAAAATAGGATAGTAGTAACTGTAGACAGTAATATCGCCAACTTGCTGGCTATACACTTTATATTCTGGGCTGGCGGACAAAACGAAAGCACGCCCGGATTTGAGCTGGTAGCGTGTCCATTCGGCATTTGGCTCGGCGTTAGCGCTAGCAGCCATCACCACTGCCGGATCAGTTGTTTTGAAATTAACTTCGTAATCTGCCACATCGTAGGCGAGATGTTCTCCAAAATGCCAGGGTTCTGGCAGCAGCCACTCTCCATTTTGACGCGGCACGACGAAGAGATACCAATTCGTCAGATTGACTTGGCGATTGGTATAACCGTAAATTCTGGCGCGCATCACGCTGGGATCGCCCTGCTCGGCGAAGGGCAGGTTGAGCGTGTAGCGTAGATTGATTTGAACGCTTTGATCTGGTTCTAATGGTGTATCAAGAAGAATAGTTAATCGTTGCCCATCGAGAATGTAATTTGACGCTGCGCCATTGAGGCTGAGTTCATGGAAGATAATACCGTTTGCCCAGAAATTTGGTTCTACTGCAAGAAGGAGATCGTTTAGCATATTCGTGCTTTTGTTGGGGTAGAGGATACTTTGCTCCACTTCGACGGTTTTTGCGGCGTAGTCGAGAGTCGCGTAAAGGGTGTATTGTGCCCGCTCTAGCGGAATCGCTGTTGGGACAAGGATGGGTGTCTCAGTGGGGGGAATAGGCGTTGCAGTTACCACGCGTGGTGTTGGCGTGAATAAAAGCGGTGTTGCCGAAGGAATGGGTGTTTCAATTACCACCGGAATTATTGGAGAGGTGGCACAGGCGGAGAGAAGGAAAGTGAAAACGAAAAGAATTGCTCTCGCGGACTTCACCCTCACCTTAGCCCTCTCCCTTAGGGAGAGGGAATTGAGTAAAAAACTTCGCGCTCTTTGCGTTTTGGCGGTTCTATCCATATTTACAGTCCTCACAAGTTCCAAATAATTGCAGCCAATGATCCTTGACGGCAAAATTATGTTTTTTCCCCACTTCGGTGAAGAAATCATCCAGGTCGTCGCCTTCAAAATAGACGGCTTTTTTACATTTCTCGCAGATCAACAAATGCTGATGCCCCTCTGCGTGGGCGAGATAGGCGTTACAGCCATCATCTTGATGTACGCGCTGAGCAAGGTGTAATTCCTCGAGTTTCTCAAGTGTACGATAGACAGTCACCAAGCCCAAGGTGGGATAGCGCTCACGCGCAAGATCGTAGACTTCGCTCGGCGTCAGCGCGCGCGGACTTTGTGCCACAGTCTCAACAACAGCGCGACGCGCATCCGTAAGACGGTAACCCTGTGCACGTAATTCTTTTAACCATTTTTTAGCAGACATAAAAATATCCGTGATGTTGAAAATCATTTTCGATTATAGACAGGGGGGAGGGGATGGTCAAGTAGGCTGAGATGATAAAAGTAAGGAATGATACGTGAAGAGAAAAAAACTACTTTCTCTTCACGCTGAAGAACCCAAATCTCGCAATGGCTGCTCCGATAAAAGGTAACGATAATTCCACGAAGCGGATGCCTAGCCAATTCTCGGCGGTGATGCCTTTAAGCGTCAGAATTGCCAAGCCAACACAGAAGAAAAGCCCGCCTGTGAGGGAACGCCAGAGTGGTGGAGATACAGCATCTTTTGTCGAGCGGATGCGCTCGTAACGAACAAAGAGCGGGGTGACGAGAAGCAGAATTGCGCCAAGGGTGAGGATCCAGATCGGTCGTGTCAACCACCATGTTGATGTCCCGGGGGCGATGCGCAGCCCAAGTCCACCGAGTGCCAATGCCAAGCCTGCGACGAGAATCAAGACGGTGACGTGCCAGAGAAAGAGCGTCATGATCATCCCATTGATGAGAACCGTGGTCGTCCAGACTTTGAGATTATCAAGCCATTTGCGAATTGGTCTTTCAAGAGAGAGTAGCAGCCCACCCTGAAAAATGCCGAGGGCGAGCATGGTCAGGTTGGGCGGGAGGGTGTTGCTGATCTCTTCGCCTTGGACGGAGACCATGCTGATGGGATAAGGCCCGAAACTGACAAGCGCGATCAGGGCGATGAAGCCACCGACTGCCCAAGGAAGGCTTTTGCGTGCGCTATTGATTTTTTTGGCTTGCCAGGCAAAACCAAGTTGATGAACGGCCAACCAAATGAAAACATAATTGAACCAGCCAACCCAACGCCAGCCGCCTGCAAAGGCGACGATGTCGATGAGAATGGCGCCTGCGGCGAGCGCCCAGAAAGAGCCGAGTTGGCGTTTTTCCCATGCGCGATAAGTGAGCGGAACGAAGGCGACGACAACAATATAGACAACTAAAAACCAGGCGGGGAGCAACGCAAATGCAGAAGCAGCTTTGAGAATGGTTTTGTCGATGTGGAAGGCGTTGGCGACGAGGCCAATAATGCTCCAAACGACCAGGACGGGCAAAACCGGAGTGATCAGGCGACGCAAGCGGGCATTCAGCCAAATACTGTAGTTTTCATCACGCCGCTGCGCGGAACGCCAGGAGGTGGCGTTCGAGAATCCGCCCACGATGAAAAAGATGGGCATCACTTGTAGAATCCAGGTGAGCCATTGCGTCCACGGGGAGATGGAGAGAATATCGGAGAGAAGAAGTTCTTCTCCGTTAAGATAGGGCGCGACCACGAGCCAATGCCCGCAAATAACCACGATGATGGAGGCTGCTCGTAAAAAGTCGACGTAGCGGTTGCGGTTTTCGGGCGTCTTTTCGGCGAGAAGGACTGCTTGCTGCCAGGCACGGATCAGCGGGTTGGCTGTGCTCATTTTTTTATTTCTCCCTTAATTGCAAGCGATAATAAAGCCAGATAAAGAAAAAGGCGACAAAGATTAGATCAATCCCCCACCCGATCAGCGGATAGCCGCCGCCCAACATCGTGACGGTCATGCCGATGATGGCGGCACTCGCCCAAAGTAATTTCAGGTTAAGCATGGCGCGGAAGGCGTCTGCGCTGGCGTTGCGTTCTGTCAATGATGCGCCGCCAATTCCGATCAGGGCTGCGCCGACGAGCCGTGCAGTAAAGGGGTCGATACTTTGCCAGCCGAAGAGGCTCAGTAACCATGTTGGGGCGATCAATAGGGGAATAGCAAAGAGATAATCTGCCACGAAGTGGATCACAAACCAGATGCGTAAACTTTTAGAAACCATTAAAAACTCCTTTGGATAATGAACAATTCTATCATTAGAAAAAGCCGCTTCTCATTTGAGAAACGGCTTTTATTTTTAGATTACGCAGTCGTCAGGATATGTGTGACGGCTGTGGATGCGGGTCCGCCCAGCGATTGGATCATGGCGATTTCGCCCGATACGCTCGTATCCCGGAGCTTGGTTGCCGCTTCAACGGCTTGGTACACGCCCGTAGCGCCTCCCGGATAACCCCGTGCTTTGAGACCTCCCGCTATGGCACAGGGGATGCGGCCCTCGGGCGTGATTGCGCCATCTCGTGCCAACTCCCAGCCTTTGCCTTTTTCCGCGAAACCTGCCGCTTCGAGAGAAAGCGCGGCGTAGATAGAGTAAGCATCGTGATATTCGAAGAAGCTGATCTCATCACGGGTGATGCCCGCCTTTTCAAGTGCCTGGTCTACAGAACGACGCGCGGCATCAAAGCTTAACGGTTGCT
>JABGQU010000164.1 GCA_018648605.1 Anaerolineae bacterium
AGCACGACGAGCAGGATACCGATCCCTTTGGCGATGTCTATATATTGGACTCTTTTTTGCATAGGGTAAATTATAAAGCAAAAAGCCTTCCGAAGGTTTTGAACCTTCGCAAGGCTTTTTATTTACGCTGCCAGCGGCATCTCATCGGGCGGGGTGTAGAACTGGCGGTGGTAGAGTTCGGCGTATAAGCCATCTTTCTCTAGCAACTCGTCGTGTTTGCCGCGCTCGACGATCTTGCCATTTTCGAGCACAAGGGTTTGGTCGGCGTTGCGGACGGTAGAAAGACGATGGGCAATGACGAAGGATGTGCGTCCCTCCAGCAGCCTGTCGAGGGCCTCCTGGATGAGTTTTTCAGTGCGAGTATCAATGCTGGCGGTCGCTTCATCAAGGATCAGGATGCGGGGATCAGCCAAAAGCGCACGGGCGATGGCGATGAGTTGACGCTGCCCCTGTGATAAAAGTCCGCCACGCTCGCCGACTTCGGTTTGGTAGCCTTCGTTCATCTTTTGGATGAAGTCATGGGCATTTGCCGCTTTAGCTGCTTCGACAACTTCTTCGTCAGTAGCATCCAGCCGCCCATAACGGATATTATCCATAACCGAGCCGGAGAAGAGGAAGGGGTCTTGGGTGACAGTTCCCATTTGGGAGCGGAGGCTATGCTGAGTGACATCGCGCAGATCTTGCCCGTCGATGGTGATTTTGCCAGCGTTTACGTCGTAAAAACGTGCCAGCAAGCCGACGATGGTTGTTTTCCCTGCACCTGTTGGACCAACGAGAGCGATTGTCTCGCCGGGCATCGCGTCTAATGAAACGGTATCAAGTACGGACACGTCTGCATCGTAGGCGAAGCTGACATCCTCGAAGCGTATACGCCCCTCGATGGCTGACATCGTTTCTGATCCGTCATCCAGTTCGATTTCCATATCCAGCAGCACAAAAACACGCTCGGCTGCCGCAAAAGCAGATTGGGCGACTGTCCACATCTGCGCTACGGTTTGGATGGGGCGGAAGAAGTTTTGCACATATTGAATGAAGGCAACGACCGTGCCGATGCTGATCGCGCCGCTGATGGCGAGAAAACCGCCATAGGCTGAAACAAGAGCAAGATCGAGAGTGGAGAGTACTTCCATAGCGGGCGCAAAAGCAGATGTGACGGCATTTGCACTGACATTGGCATCGCGGTTGGCGGCGTTACGTTTGGCAAATTCACCGACATTGCGTTGGGTGCGATTGAAAGCCTGCGCCACTTTGACGCCAGAGACTTGCTCTTCCATTTCGGCAGAAACATCGCCGATGGTCGTGCGGGTTTTGCGGAAGGCATGGCGAGAGAGATTGGAGAAAAGTTTGGTGACATAAAAGGCGATGGGGATAACGACCAGCGCCGTCAGACCCAGCCGCCAGTCGAGGGAAAGCATGGCGACCATGATGCCGATCAGGGCAAAGGTAGAGCCGATCATTTGGGCAAGGGATTGGCTGAAGAAATTGTTCAGCGCGTCAATATCGTTGCTCAGACGGCTGATAAGGTCGCCTGCCTGGCTGCCTTCGAGATATTGCAAATGCAGGCTTTGGAGTTTTTTAAAAACTTCATCGCGCAGGTCAGCGAGGACTTTTTGCCCGGTGGTCGACATGATGTAAATTTGGAAACGCATCGTCAACATGCCCACTGTGTAGACGCCGAGCAGGGCAAGAACTGTATTCAATAATCCCGCTTTATCGCCTTGTGAGATAGCGCCATCTACCGCGCGCCCGATGAGCATGGGTCCCAGCCCCTGTGCGGCGGCGTTGACCAAGACGAGGATAAAGGCAGCGAGAACGTATTTTTTATAGGGGGCAAGGTATTTGACCAAACGCCAAACGACTTTGCCGGTATTTTGTGCTTTTTCTTCTTCTGTTTCTGCAATATGTCGCATTCTTCCGTGCATCATAAGTGTTGCTCCTAGTTAAATCTCACGCAAAGGCACTAAGTTTTTAATATTTTTTGATAGGAGAGCTTTACTTTCTAAGCAGATCGCCATCATCCCAGCCTTCTCCCTCAAGGGAGAAGGAACTTGGCTTATAGTTTTTGTGAAATTATTTCTATTAATTGTTTTATTCTTTCGAGGTCTTCTTTACTAATTTCTTCTAATCTGTTATTCCAAAATCTTTGAAATAAAAATAAACTTGTACGAAGCTCTACCAAAGATGATTTCTCATCAAACTCCATAACCATTGCTTGATGAGAATAAATATCTTCTGTTCCTAATTCTTTTACAGCATCAAAAGTTAGTGCGAATCTTCCAATTTCACTCCAGTCGGCATTTTTATTGGGAATATCCTCTTTTTGTAAATTGACTGTTCTAATAGTTTTAGGTAGATATTTGTTGGGGCTACCAGTTCTAGCCATATCCTAGTTCTCCATAATGAATGATGTATTTTTCACATCCCGATGTGCAACGCATCATTCATTATGCAATGCACACCTATTATTTTTTTGCTTTTCTTTGTGGCCTTTGTGGTAAATCTTTTTACTCTTCTTTCCCAAACTGCGTTTCGATAATTTCCATATAAAGTTCGCTTGTACGCTGCAATTCTTCATGCGTGCCTTCGGCAGCGAGTTTGCCTTTATCCAGCACCAAAATCTTGTCAGCGGAGCGGACGGTGCTGATGCGCTGGGCGATAACGAAGGTGGTACGTCCCTTTTGCAGCTCTTCGAGCGCTTGCTGGATTTTATATTCCGTCTCGGCGTCCACCGAGGAGGTCGAGTCATCCATAATCAGGATGCGCGGATCAAGCAGTAGGGCACGGGCGATGGCGATACGCTGCTTTTGTCCGCCAGAAAGCCCCACGCCACGCTCGCCGACGATAGTGTCGTAGCTGTCGGGCTGCTCCAAAATAAAGTCGTGCGCCTGCGCCGCTTTGGCGACAGCGGTCACTTCTTCGAGGCTGGCTTCGGGACGACCATAGGCGATATTCTCACGGATCGTGCCCGAGAAAAGCGTCGTCTCTTGCAGCACAATGCCGATCTGCTGCCGGAGCGAATCAAGGGTCACTTTGCGTACATCCTGCCCGTCGATTAGCACCGCCCCTTCGGCGACGTCGTAAAAGCGTGGGATCAGGGTGATGATCGAGGATTTCCCCGCCCCAGTTTGTCCCAGGATCGCTATCGTCTGTCCGGGATCGGCAACAAAGCTAAGGTCGGATACCACATCGGATTCTGCGCCGATATAACGGAATCGGACATCCGAAAACTCGATACGCCCCTGGACATTAGGCAGGGTCACTGCGTCAGGAGCATCGGTTACATCCGATTCAGCATCGAGCACTTCGAAAAGCCGTTGAGCGGATGCCTCTGCCCGTGAAAGCATTGCACCGATCATCCCCATCATAAAAATGGGCATCAGCAAATAGATCAGGTATCCCGTAAATGCGACCAATTCGCCGATGGTGAGCGTGCCGTTGATAACAAAAAGACCGCCCATGCCGACAACGATGACCATGCCGATATTGCCCAAATAGAAAACGAGCGGGAAAAAGCTGGTAAAAAGTTTGACCATCGAGATATTGGCATCGAGGTAATCGACGTTGGCAGTGCTATAGCGTTCAATCTCAAAACCCTCGCGCGCAAAGGCTTTCACGATGCGCATCCCGGAGAGATTTTCCTGCAAAATGGTATTGAGCGTGCCCAATTTCTGCTGAACAACCTTCGACATGGGCATAATCTTTTTGACGAAGATCATAAAAACGCCCCCAATAGCAGGAATGATGAGCATGACGAGGAGAGTCAGCTTCCAGTCCGTGATGAAAAGCATCACGAGGGTGCCGACCAACAAAATGATGGAGGAGACCAACATCACCAAACCGCGCCCGAGGAACATACGAACAAGTTCCACGTCGGAGGTCATGCGGGTCATCAATTTACCCGTGTGCGAATGGTCATGATAGGAAAAACTCAGATTTTGGAGTTTCTCGAAAATGCCGTTCCGCAACTCATAGGCAACGCCCTGCGAAGCGATCTCACCAAGATAGCCTTGCAAGAAGTTAAATAGTCCGCGTACAAGGGCGACGCCAAAAAGGGCAGCGACCACGCCCCAAACCACATTCATATTGAGGGCAGTGATGCCATCATCAATGAGACGCTGGAGGAGTTTGGGCGAGATCAAATTCGCTGCGTTGACCAACAAAAGGCTAAGTAGTGCGCCAGCGGTTGGGGGAAGATATTTCTTTAGATAAGTGAGTGTTCGTTTGATACCAGTCATTATTTTCCTTATATCCTATGAAACTTTTTTCTCTATATAGTTTCCCAAAGTGCGTAGCCCTTCCAAGCCACGAAATTTAGCCTTCACATCATCATCACGAGTAAGCGTGTATTCCCAATTGATCGGTCTCGTACTTCTTCCATAAATGGGCATAGCTTCAAAATCGTAGATATTTTCCCAATCAAACGTTATGCTGCCACGCCAAGTGACGATGACAACACCGCCATCAAAAAGATCTACACGATGCTTCTTATGAACATAATAGAGGGCACACATAATGATCGTGAGCAAGAAAAAGATCAAAGAAAGAATTGCAGCGATCATGATCGAATCCTGTCGATACGAATCGCTCAAAACAGTGCTGGGCGGCTTGAAATATTTACTTAGCGCAGAGACAAATTCCACAACTGCCATGAAGGCAGAGAAAATTGCAACCCCTAGCATGGCCTTGCCCGGAGCAGCTCTTGGGAAAAAGGATTTACGGAAATTCCCCAAGCCAGGAACTTCTTTTGCTTGCGATAGGTTTTCAGTCATCATAACCTCCGATATCTTGATCTATGCGCCAATCCCTTCCCAAAAGAGATTAACTGCCATTTGAATATCCTCATCCGAGAGTGCGCGCCCATCCACGCCGGCAGCGCGGTGCTGTTGGGCAAGTCCGTGTAACATACCGAGCATCATAGCGGCAATTTCTTCTGCGCTGGGTGTAGATTTGATTTCATCCATTTCTTTGGCAAAGACTAAAGCATTGACCAAAGGCTGGCTAATGGCTTGCATAAATTCACCCCGATGTTTTCCATGACCCTTTAGGTGCTTAGCGTTTCTGCGTAACATAAAAAGCGGCGCGTGTTGCCCGGCGATAACATCAATATAGGCTTGTAAAATGGCGATAATCCGCTCACGCGGCGATTCGATATTTTCCCCGGCGCGGGTCATTTTATCTTGCAGGCATTCGGCATGACGCTGCATGACCTCCGCGAAGAGACTTTCTTTGTTGGGAAAATGGTAATAAATGGCAGCATTCGTCACGCCACACTCGCGCGCGATTTCGCGGATCGAAGCAGATTTATAGCCATGCTCTGTAAAGAGACTTTCGGCAGTATCTAAGATATGGTCGCGTCCAACACGAGGATGGGGGGACATAGATTTTCTCCGTTTTTACAAACTTACTGAACGTACGGTAAGTTATACTTCCCGCAGAGGAGAAAATCAAGAGGGTTTGTATTAGAGCTGTGTTAGAAAACGGGCAACTAAACTTTGGCAAAGATTTTGAACAGCTTTTTTAGCTATTCATGGCGAGTAATTTACCAAGATAAACGGTGTTTTCGATCACCTTATCCCTTTTAGTGTTCACGCATGCCTGCAAAAGTATCTATAATGAATCCCCTTGCTCATAATTCAGGTCAATATCTCCAATATCCCGTTTGAAAAGGTAGGTGTTAGGTAGAGAGCTGGAACGGCGACTACCACTTTAAGAAGTGGTAGTCGCCGTTATCAAAAACATGACATTCTCTATATGTAAAGATATTCTTTGTTGAGCGATTTCCTCACAATTTAATTATACGATTTATAAAACGACATCTAAAAGCAAATTATCTGCGTAAAACGGTGAAAACGCACACCTTAAACGGTTGATGTCGCACAGTCAGC
>JABGQU010000010.1 GCA_018648605.1 Anaerolineae bacterium
CTAAAGTGGACGACATAAACCGGAATCAGTGGATGATTTCACCGGAATCCGCAAGAGCTGGATATTTGTCAAAATAAGGATACGATCTGTACTGGAAACCCTGGTCGCTATGTAAAAGAAGCTTATTTGTAACCTTTTCCCTCTGTAATGCCTGCTTGAGTGTGTTTGTCACCAAAGCAATATTGTGTTGTTTTCCTAGCAGATAGGCAACAATGAAGCCATCGAAAAGTTCCTTGATCGTGGACAGATAAGCCCAGCCTTGTTGAGTACGAACGTAAGAAATATCCGTAACCCATTTTTGATTAGGTTTGGCAGCTGTAAACTCCCGATCCAATACATTTTCATAGCGATGATGGCTCTCCATCTGGCTCGATCTCCGATAAGGTTTATCTTTTCTGGCTACAGAGCGAATGTTGAGCTTTTGCATCAGGCGCAAAACAGCCTTGTGGTTATCGCATGCCCCTGTTGCTGAAGTGCTATTGCAATACGGCGGTAGCCATAGGTTCTGCGAGACCTCAACCATGCTTCTTTGACCAAGTCCATCCCTTTTCTATCAGGGTCGGGGTCTTGGGAACGTTTGAGCCACTTGTAATAAGCGGCTCGTGAGATACCGAAGAATGAGCACATCGCTTTCACTCCGTATCTGTTTCGGTGTTCGTAGATGATCCGATATTGCGCTTCTCAAACTCTTCCTTGCGCAACTCGGTATGGAACTTTTTTAGGAGATCGTTCTCCATCTCCAAACGGCGAATGTAGACTTCGGTATTCTCGCGCTTGGGAGGTCTGCCACGACGAGGCTTTTGAAGACCTGCTTCTCCTTCTTCGCGGTAGATATGAAGCCAAGTTTTGACTCGCCCCTTACTAAGCCCAAGCTTTTCTCTGATTTCACGATACGTTAATCCATCCTCGTAGAAAAGACGGATCGCTTCCAACTTCACTGATTTTGGGTAGGGTTTCATCTCTTTTTTACCTGCCATAGAAAAAGCACCTCCTGTTGCTTTATTTTCTCACAGGGGGTGCCTTTTTATTTCGTGTCTACTTTTTTGGGGGCAGTTCAAATTCTGGAGCTTTTTTACTCATCTTCGTCAAGATCGCTTAGCCCTTTCCGCAGGGCGTAAAGGGCAGCTTGTGTTCGATTTGCCAAATGCAGCTTGCTTAGGATATTACTAACATATTTGGCAATTGTCCTTTCATGTACAACTAATTCCGTTGCAATATCTTGGTTTGTTAATCCCTGCGCAATATGTTTAAGAGTTTCCACCTCCCGAGGGGTTAGCGGAAAATCTTGGCTAACTGAAGGAGAAAGTTGGTTGCTTTCCCTGATCATCCGTAATGCAATCGACGGTGGAATAAACGCCTCTCCTCGAGAGACCTCATGAATCGCTTTGATGAGTTCTTCGTGAGGCGTATCTTTCAAGATATAACCCAATGCTCCTGATTTGATAGCCTGATAAACCCTCTCCGCATCCCCATAACCTGTCACAACCAAAATATGTGTTTCAGGAGCCAGAGTAAGAATTTCTGGAATGGTTTGTAATCCATCCAATTCTGGCATAACGAGATCAAGAAGTACAACATCAGGAGATAGTTCCGGGATTAGGTGAATGGCCTCAAACCCGTTTTTTGCTTGTCCAATTACCTCAATATCTTCCTGATAAGAGAGAATCGCAACCAAACCCTGCCGAACAACAGCCTGATCGTCTACAACAAGGACGCGAACAGGAGGGTTCATTTTATTGTTCCCGCCGATTTTGTTTTTTGAACAGTACCTTGTCGAATGAGTATTGCAACGGTTGTTCCTTGTCCTGGAATTGAGTTAATTTTTACATTAGCGCCAATTATTTTGGCGCGTTCACGAATGTTCATCATACCAAGACCAGAGCGATTTGCTTCCTGGATGTTAAATCCACTTCCGTCATCGCTGATCTTGAGATGTATGTGTATACGTGCTTTTCTGAAGCTGATTTTAACAGTACTGGCATTTGCGTGCTTAATTATATTATTTAATACTTCTTGCGCAATTAGAAATAGGTGTACGTCTTCTTCCATAGAAAGAACAAGGTTTTGATCGATGTCCAATTTCACTTCTAAGCCAGCTCGTCCCTCTACAGCCTCTAATCTGTGTAGTAAGGCAGAAATAAAACCAGCGCGTTCAATGTCCACCGGTTGTAATTTATACAAAAATAAACGCATTTCCTTTAGCGCCTGACGGGCACTGAAGCCTAATTGGGCAACCAGTTCTTCTGGTTCATCGATTGTGCCAGCACTAAATCCCAAGCGGGCAGATTCGGTCATCATCACCAATCCATATAGACGTTGGGTGACAGAATCATGCAGATCGCGGATCAAGCGTTGCCGTTCCGCAAGCGTGCTGGCTATATGACGTCGCCGATCATTTTGAACGAAGGAACCCACTTGTCGAGAGACGATCTCAAGACGCACGATTTCATCATCGGAGTAAGTATTGTTTTCGCGCGTCATTAGAAGCAATCCAACAAATTCATCTTCGTCAATAATTGGGATCAGGAGCAAGCATCCTTCCAGGGTGTCTCGGAGAAAGTCTGGAACTCGTGAATCGCTTTTGGTGTCCTCGATCAAAATAGCTTCTCGGGATTTTGCGATCTCGGATACGATTTCATACTTTTCATCAAGAAAGGCTATTTTTTTTATATTTTCAGAGGCAATACCCTGGTGCGCTACCAACAATAAGTGGTGCTTGTTTTTATGTAGCTCTTCATCAACCAAGAAAACAGCGATCGCCTTGCTTTCAAAAGAATATCCTAGCTGATATAAGGCAGCCAAGATAAACTCATCTGTGTTTTCAGAACGACTTGCAGCACCAGAAATTGAATGAAGCAGGCTGAACATCTCGTCGCGCGCCTCTTGGCGTGCGGCCTCTGCCTGACGCCGTTCGGTATTATCTCTTAGCAGAATTAAGCGCCCGACAAAAACGTCTTGGGAATTTCTGACTTGCAATATCCTGATGTGTAAGTGGCGAATCCCTTCTTTTATGCTGAGTGAGCCTTTGGCATCAAATTCTTGTTGTGTTTCCAATGATTTGGCAATATTGGGCCATCGTGCAAAAATTACCTTAGCATCTGCCCCGTATATATTTGCTTTCGAAGTATATAATATTTCTTCTGCGGAAGGGTTTACATCCACTATACGGTTTTTTGCATCTAAAAGTATCCAGCCTTCTTGCATACTTTCCACTGCATGGTCTCGAGTGAGAAGAGGTAGTTTTTCTGTGCTTGTTTTAAATAAGAATAAGCCAAGAAATATGCTACTTAGTGTGAAGGAAAACATTTGTGCATGAAAAATAACTTGAACGGCATTTTCTCCTAGAAACATTGGGGCTATAGGAAGAAAGGCTGCTATAAAGATAAAGTGAGCGGCGTTCCGTAATAGTTTTGTGCCGAAAGAGATGTATGGTGCAACAAGGGTGATTGTTAATAGCAAAATTCCAATAATATAAAGTTTGTGGAAATATTCCCATGCCCAAAATTCAGATAAAGGGAGATTCGTGGTGTATTCAAGGAGGCTTGTTTTAGCAGGCAGCGATAAAATTATGACGATGGAGATAGCGGGCTCTATTAGAAA
The DNA here is from genome assembly GCA_018648605.1 of Anaerolineae bacterium. GTDB lineage: Bacteria > Chloroflexota > Anaerolineae > Anaerolineales > Villigracilaceae > Desulfolinea. Next base: position 3,601 of record JABGQU010000010.1, read on the forward strand.
GAGTAGATTGTAGGGAAATTTTATCAGGCGAGAATGAAGAGTAAATTGCGATAACAAAAAGAACAAGGATGTGGCCGCAAGTGTACTTCCAAGGTAAAGGATAACTAAAAAGAAATTTGCTCTATTAAAATCGCTATATTTGTATAGTAAGTCTGTGGCGTAAGAGACAAGAGGAATAAGGGTTAAAGTTAAAAAGCTTCCTTTACCAACCCGATTTCTTGTATAAAAAAATAGCCCGGAGAAAAAGACAATCAATAGCAAAGAAAGAAAGAGAAACTCACTCAGGGTCAGCATAAGTTTTCCATAAATTCAAAGCCTTGTAGACTTGCGATCTCTTTTAATACTATGGCGTCGTTTTTAAATCGGATAGATGAGGCCAGTTCCCGAGCTTCCTCTATCCGGTTTGTTGAAGCTAAAACAGCGGATTTATTAAGTAGGGGGTATGGATGGCTTTCTGATAACTCAAATGCCTTTTGGTATGCGTCAAGTGCTTTTTCATCCCTTCCCAATTCTGCATAGATATTGCCGGCTTCGTTCCAGAAGGCTGCATTATCTGGCTTTATACGGAGGGCTTTTGTGATATGGGTAAGTGCTTCAGAGCGTCGCTCATCTAGCCTGCTGACTTGCCCTAACAGAAAGTAAACTTGTGCATGGGAAGGCGATAGGAGCATTGCCTTTTGAAGTGTTGCATACGCTTGTGCATAGTTTTCCATTTGAATGTGTATGGTCGCTAGACCGATTAACAATTTTGCTTCTACCTCAGGTATGCTGGAATTGGCAGGGAGGCTGTCTTGCCCATGCTTGAGAGTTTCTAGTGCTTTTTCTTTATCTCTTTCCTGGAGATATATACCCGCGATTTCTGCATACAGGTTGATTCGCAAGAGTGTGGTTTCGGGCTGCTTTGGTAATTCGGCTACAAGTGCTTGGCGATAAGCGAGAGCTTTTTGTCTATCTTCAAGGATGCTGCCCCAGGGCCATTCTTGCCAAATTAGCCCACGAAAACTTATGGAGCGCTTTGGGGTGGCACGATTTTGAATGAAGTCAATTACACGGTGGCGAAACGCCCAAAAGTCAGGAGCAAAGAAAGCAAGCTGCTGAATCTCTTGCTCGGTAATCCAAAATATACAGCGAATACTTCCCTCTATAAAGAATTCGCGGTGCAAATTTAAAAAACGATAAGTATCAGCGCGATCTTCTCCGCCGCCTTTATTAAGCTCTTTGAATGAGAAGATAGTTTTTCTGGCTTGCAAGGCGTTGATATTTGCAACAGGATTTGGATTGCTCTCGTGAATTTGCACTTGAGTAAGTGTTTGCTCTAGCATTTCTAATTCTTTGAGCAAAATTTTTTCAGCATCATCCACAACATGACGGGAGCGATATGGTGCAAAAAGAATGAGAGGGCCTCTCCAATGCAAGGAAAGTTTTATCTCGGTTATGAGTTGCTCTATCTGGATATTGAAGTGACTGCCCTGTCGCATTTCTTTTTAACCTACCCATTCTTTCGGTTTATTAATGTGTACACTCAAATCAAATTTCAAAGGAATAAAGGAAATTTGTAGAATTTTTTATGTGTAGCTATTTAAGAGTGTATCAATTAACTTGGCAAATGCCAAGTTATCTTTTGGGGAGATGTGTTTGAGAGTGTGCGCATAGCACTTTAAACCAAAAACACTGCACGCTATGAAGCCAGAGTGTTTTGATGATGAACTGCCATTTCATTGCCTTGCTTTGAGGCGACGACGGGACTCGAACCCGTGATCAGGGTTTTGCAGACCCGCGCCTTACCAACTTGGCTACGTCGCCGGGGTTTGTTTTGAGCGGGCGAAGAGATTCGAACTCTCGACCTTCTCCTTGGCAAGGAGACGTTCTACCACTGAACTACACCCGCAATACTATGGCCTTTACTTCTTTTGACCAAGTGCCGAGAGACAGAATCGAACTGACGACACCGCGATTTTCAGTCGCGTGCTCTACCAACTGAGCTATCTCGGCAAGAACATTCAATTGTTAAGCGAGTGGTATTCTACCCGCACTTATTTGGATTGTCAACACTTCGATGTGATTGGACAGGTTCCAAAAGCTATTATCTGAAAGCAGTGGCAAGAAGAGTTTTCTGCCATTCACTTTACTTGATATGCATAGCTCATATCTATGCTGTTGCATGATTTTCAAGGCACTTTGCTATAAATATTTTTATAGATTTGATAGGTTTCGTAGATGAATTTTATGTAATTCCTTGTCTCAGCAAAGCGGATACTTTCAAGTAAGAGATCAGGATCGCCTTGTCCTAAGGCTTGCCACTCGATGGCATTGCCCGGCCCGCCATTATACGCGGCGAGAGTTGCGTATAGATCTTCATTAAGTAAAGCACGATTGCGGTTGAGATAGAAAATGCCAAATTTTACACTGACAATGGGACGATATAGATCATCTTTTGTATAGCCTACGGGCCAACCATATTGCCTGGCGATATTCGCGCCTGTAGACGGGATAACTTGCATTAAGCCGCGTGCTCCGGCTGCTGAGTGGACAAAACCCTCAAAAAGACTTTCCTGCCGCATAATACTATAGATGAAAAGTGGGTGAAACTCGTTTTCTTCTGCAACGGGTTCGACGAGGTCGCTATAATACATGCCATAACGAATATGGTTGAAGTAGGCGGGTGCCTGAAGTGATTCTGCATGACTTTCCATGCCTGCCAACGTAAGGACTTGGCGTATCGCAAAAATTGCGGGGCGATAAACACCAAGATCGAGCAAGTAATTTCCCAGACGAAAACTGTCTGCTGCATTGTCACTTAGGTCTGTGCGCAGGCTTTCAAATTCGAGGCGGGCTTGATCATAGAGACCCAATTCCCAGAATTCGCGTCCACGTTGTAGGCGTAGGTCGTTGAGTAGCGCATCGGGCTCTTCGAGATTTGTACCCGCTGGTAAATTGAAAGTAATGCGTAGCCAGGCGGCTGCCTCAGCACGTTCTGTGGCAAGATCCACTTCGGGATGGTAGATGCTGGGGAGGGCGAACGTTTCGGTGCCCATTAGCAGGTCGCGCGCACGCTCGCTGTAATATCCTGCCGGATTTATGGATTGAGCTTGCTGCCAATCTTCCTGTGCAGTTGCGACATCCCCCAGTTTTTCATGTGTTTTCCCGATCCATAAATAGGCGCGAGCTTGATCTTCAGGGGTAGAGCTCAGGATCAGGTTGCGCTGAAAGATCGTTAGGGATTGCGCGTAATCGCCATCTCGGTAAAGTGCAATCCCCGCCAAAAAGAGAGCTTCTTGGGCGTAATTACTGCCCGGATATTGTTCAGCCAGCTGTAGCCAAAGATCGATAGCTTCATCAACTTCGTCATTTCTTTCCATAAGGCGGGCAGCATTCATCAGCAAGCGGGGGGCTTCGCTATTACCCGGGTCAGCATAGACAAAATCGAGCAGGGTTTGCTTACCTATTTGAAGTTGGCTGAGATCAGCCCATTGAGTATAGGATTTTTCTTCCCAGGCGTCTGTCCAGTAGCGGTGATTAGGATACTTGTCAATAAAATCGTTCCAAGCGGCTACTTCATCGTCATACCGTCCAAGCGCGTAGAGTGTTTTGGCGCGATAATAATGGGCAGTACCATCCTCTTCAGGATTTGCAGCGATATAGCGATCAAAGGCAAGTAATGCGACATCGTATTGATCAGCAGCGTAGTCAGTTAGACCGCGACTAAAATCGTCTACAGGGATGCCAGCCGCGACCAATTCGAGCAAGGCTTGATAAGACTCATAAGCCAGCGGATAGGCCTCAACAGTATGTAAGTAGCGCGCATAACCGATTTCTGTTTCACCGAGCATTAAGTGCGCATATCCAGCGAGATAATCCATCCTTGCTTTGACAAAATCGCTATTTGTGCGCGCTGTGATGGAATCGTAGTCAGCAAGTGCGCCTGCATAGTCGCCAATGGATGCTTTACTCGTGGCGACCTTGACCTCAAGGTTGATCCCGTCATCGAGGCGGGGAGCCAGGTGAGCGGCTTGATAAGCGTTAAGCGCGCCGGAAAAATTGCCCATCTCTGTGAAAATATCGCCGCGCAATTCCTCAACATAACTTTCAAGCAACCCGGGGCGTAGTTCTAGATAAGCCGCGTAAGATTCTGTCGCAGCCTGGTTGCGACCTACATTTCGATTAGCATCCCCTGCGATGAAGTGGGCATACGCTAAAAATGGAGACTCGGGGTATTCATTTGCAAGCTGCTGTGCAAAAGCAATAGCTTCATGATTGCGCTCATCTTCATAATTAAGACGCACCAGTCCCCAAAGTGCAGATTCGCGTAGTGCTTGGTCTGTTGTGGTATTGAGAATAGCTTGAAATTCAGCACGCGCGACATCATAGTCGCCGTTAGCGAGTGCTTTTTCTCCAACGTGGATGCGCGCAAGCGGAATCATGGTCGGAACGGGGGATGGGGTAATGGTAGGTGTTGGAGAGGGGGTGATGCTGGGAGATGGAGTCAGGCTAGCGGTCGCGGTCGCTCCGAGTCCGGGAAAAGAAACCGGCGGAAGGGTGCACGCGCCCAGAATGGTTAATATCCACAATCCCAGCAGAAATTTTTTGAGGGGCATGGCGTTTCTTATACTGGTAAACGATGAGGCTGTCAATCTTTGGGATTTGGTCTAAAATCAGCTTCTGTAGCTTGCTTGGCGTAGCCCCATGTTATAATCCCAGCTATTATGAGTGGTTTTATGAAGAGGATAATATGCAAGAAAACTTAACTATTGAAGAGATCGATGAAGTTGTTGCTGCAATACGTTCGCGTGTAGAAATAGCACCGCGTGTTGGGTTGATTTTGGGCTCGGGTTTGAGTCATTTTGCCGAGTCAGTTGAAAATGCAGCCTCTATTCCTTTTAGCGATTTACCACATTGGCCTGTTTCAACTGTCAAGGGACATTCGGGTCGTCTTGTGCTTGGGCAACTTGAGGGACAAGATGTTTTTGTGATGCAGGGACGCATTCATTTCTATGAGGGATACACCATGCAGCAAGTCACCTTGCCGGTCCGTGTTATGCAGCGTATGGGTGTGGAGATCCTGGTTGTAACCAACGCCGCCGGCGGCATCGCAGATGCACATCAGCCCGGTGATGTAATGCTGATCACTGATCATATCAACTTCCCCGGATTAATCGGTAAAAGCCCAATGCACGGCCCCAACCTTGATGAGTTTGGGCCTCGCTTCCCGGATATGACCCAAGCCTATGACCCCGAGTTGCTTGATCTCGCACGCAAAATTGCCAATGAAAATAATGTACCTTTTCATGAAGGCGTATATGTTGGCTTAAGCGGGCCCTCCTTCGAAACCCCGGCAGAATTGCGTTTCCTGAAAATGATCGGCGGCGATTCTGTAGGTATGTCTACTGTTACCGAAGTTTCTGTTGCCCGTCATGGCGGTATGCGTGTTCTGGGTCTTTCTGGCATAAGCAATAAAGCACACACTGATCTCTCTTTCGTTGCCACGCACGAAGATGTTCTCGAAGCGGGCAAGCAAATTGTCCCTAAAATGGAAACCATCATTCGCGGCGTGTTACGCACCATTTAACTTTTTAGCGTTATATCCATAAAAAACGGGACATGCATGGTTGCCATTTATGGTTTTCTCTCAACCTATGAGGGATTGATCTACTTTCTCCTTATCCTGGGTGGGATATTTCTAGGGCGTTGGCTTTGGCGCACCTGGAAAACATGGCGCAGGGCGATCTATAGTTTAGAACGAGAAATCTCGCAGCGACGTTTTGCCCGCGCTCTCGCCTCGAACCTGTTTTGGGTTGCTCTCATTTTAGGAGAGTTTGTCGTCGCTTCATTTATCGTCCCTTCGATGCCCCCTTCAGCATTTATTCCCACCCCAACAGCAAATTTGCTTGTCACCCCTACAGGAACGATCTCTGTTGAAATGGCAGCCACATTAGGTGCGCGCCCCACGCCGCAAGCGGCTGATTTTGGCGAAGGCTGCATCCCTGGCGAAAAGATCGTCGATTCACCCGCCCCCGGGCAGGAATTGAGCGGGATCGTTGAGCTGGTTGGCACAGTTGATATTCCCCAATTTGGATTCTATAAATTCGAAGTCTCTCCGGCCGGTGCAGAGAATTGGTCAACGATCTTTGCTGGGCGTGATGTGATCCGCGATGATGTTTTGGGTCGTATTGATACAGGCGAGCTGACACCCGGCGATTATTCTTTACGCTTGGTTCTAACGGATAGCCTTGGCGAGGCATTACCTCCTTGTGTGATCCCGATCCGTGTAGTGGGGCAGGAATAATGAGTCTGGATATCAAGATCCGCTCGGCTCTTTCAACCGATATTCCGCGTTTGGTTGGATTTGAGCATAAGGTTGGTAGCGATTATGTTTGGCAACTGGATTTGCAAAAAGAATCCAGCGAGATTTCGATCTCTTTGCGCGAAGTCCGCTTGCCGCGCCCTGTACAAGTGAAATATCCCCGCGATCACTTTTCTTTGGCAGATGAGTGGAAGAAAAATGCTCGCACATTTGTTGCGCTTGGTGGAGGCACGCCGATCGGATATATCCGTTATTTGGAGCAGGTTGGTGCATCTGCTATTTGGGTGCAGGATTTGGTTGTGGCAACGGAAGCACGCCGAAAAGGAGTTGCGTCCCTTTTGCTTGAGTATGTTGGGCATTGGGGGCTGGAACGTCATAATCGCCAGTTATTTGTTGAGATGTCATCCAAGAATCATCCCATGATCAGTTTGGTTAAAAAAATGGGTTTTGAGTTTAGCGGATATAATGATCACTATTATGCGACACAAGATGTGGCGCTCTTTTTTGGAAAGCTTATTAAGTAGATTTTCTTTTTTGTGGAGTCTCTTCATGTTTAATGGTCGGATGAGATGAGCAATTTTTTGGTGGGGATACGTGTGCTCAACGAGATACTTACTGCCGGTGTTGCGATCACGGCTTTCTCGTTATTTCTCTATGCTTTAACTTTTAATTTACGCAACCGTGTGGCGCGTTCTTTTGCGGTCATTATGTTATGTGTGGTCGTTGTTTTCACCGCAGAGTCAATGCAAAATAATACTGTGCCAAATTGGGGGTTGGAGTTATTGCTTCAAATTCAGTGGTTTGGGATTGTTTTCTTGCCCGCGGCTTATTTACATCTTTCTGATTCATTGCTTATCACAGCGGGCATGCCCTCGCGGGGACGTAGGCGCTTGGCTGTACGTTTGGTCTATGTTCTTTCGGCAATTTTTTTATTACTCTTGGGTTTTGGTCTTCTTTTTGGAGATTTCGTTGCAAATGGTCAGCCCGCCCCACATTTACGGCGAACTTTTTGGACTGAAGTTTTTACAGGGTACTATGTTTTGGCAATGGTCTGGGCGTGGATCAATTTTGCGCGTGCCTTCAATCAGATGCTAACGCGCTCCGGCAGGCGGCGAATGCTTTATTTGATGGCAGGCGCAACTGCACCCGCGCTGGGCTCATACCCTTACTTGATGTACGGCTCTTCTATAGCAGAGAAACACCTTTTCCTTTTCTGGACATCTGCGTTAACGATTAATATTTTCGTCGGTGGTTTGATCGTGGTCATGGCATACGCGGTTGCGTTTTTTGGCGTTTCCTGGCCCGACCGCTTGGTGAAGAGTCGCCTTTTTAAGTGGATTTTACGTGGACCAGTAACAGCCTCGATCACCTTGGGTGTGATGACGGTCGTGCGACGTGGCGGCGAAATTTATGATGGGAACCCTTATTCTGCTTTGGTGCCTTTCACGATGATCGTCAGCGTTTTGCTTATTGAGCATACGATCACTGTCCTCGCGCCTCTATGGGAACGGGCACTCTTTTTTGGCGGTGATCGCGAAGAGTTGATGCTTCTTCAGAATATTGAAGAGCGTTTACTCACACGAAGCGACTTGCGCCAGTTTTTAGATGCGGTTCTAGCGGCGGTGCGTGACCTTTTGCAATCTCCATTGGCATTTATAGCCGCGCTGGATGAGGGTGATTTGGCTACGATCACTATGGCAGGCAATAAGGCTTTACTCGATCAAGATCATATCCCCGATCTTTTGCGTGTTTCCGAAATCGAATCAGGCCAAGAACGCCAAGAGTTTGCTTGGGGCGATTTCTTGATCTTGCCTTTGCGTAAGCGAAAACGAGAAATGGATCGCGATGAAACCCCTCCGCTTTTGGGGATTTTGGGCGTGATGCAGAATGAACAAGGTGATATCGAACATGATCAGCGTGATTCACTCTGGTTGCTGGCAGAACGTGCTGCGCTCGCTTTGGAAGATCGCCAACTTCAACAAAGCGTTTTTCAATCTTTGCAAGATCTACAACCCCAGGCAGAAGTTTTGCAGCGCTGGCGCGCTTCAGGGCGTTATGATAGCAAAGTTAGCATGTTATCTGAATCTCTGCCCCCAGAAGCAGATTTAGCAAATTGGGTCAAAGATGCCCTGAGCCATTATTGGGGTGGACCTAAATTGAGCGACAGTCCCCTTATGGAGCTGGAAGTTGTCCAGAAAACAGCTGCTGAACACGACGGTAACACAGTCAATGCCTTGCGGTCGATTTTGCGTAAAGGTGTGGATAATATCCGCCCGGAAGGGGAGCGACGCTTTACGGGAGAGTGGATACTCTACAATATTCTTGAGATGAAATTTATCGAGGGGCGTAAAGTGCGCGATGTCGCTACGCGCCTTGCTATGTCTGAAGCGGACTTATATCGCAAACAACGCGTTGCTGTCGAGGCAGTTGCAAAATTAGTTTTAGAAATGGAAACAGAGATCAAATTACCAGATTAACTAAGGGACGAAACTGAAAAGAGCAAGCTTAGAAACGGAGGAGGATTTAATGGTTAGTAACGAGAAAGTGTATAAACAGGAAAAGACCGAAAATGATGATCTTTGGTGGGCATCTATTTTGGCTGATGAAAATCGTTGTTCAGCTGAAGGGTCTGAAATAAAAACTAAAAATGTGCTGGAAACAAAAGAAGAAGACACACCATTGCTGAATTGGGACAAAGCACAGTCGCTCTATAAGCAAGATGCAATCATTTCCCTGCGTGTGATAGGGCATAATCGTGGGGGCGTCCTGGTAGAAGGAGAAGAGCTAAAGGGGTTTGTTCCCTTCTCTCATTTAATTAAATTGCAGGAGAATAGCAATGCCGCTAAACGGGAAGAGACACTTTCTACCTACGAAGGCACGACGCTAAGCTTGAAGGTGATCGAGTGTGTGCCCGAAGATGGACGCATCGTTTTTTCTGAGCGGGCAGCACAGGCGGGTGAGGGGCGCCGTCGGGAGCTTTTCTCTACATTAACGCGTGGGAAAGAAATTTCTGGCGAAGTTACAAATATTACTGAATTTGGCATTTTTGTTGATCTTGGCGGCGTAGAAGGGCTGGTTCATATTTCAGAACTTTCCTGGGGACGTGTCGGGCATCCACGTGAAATTGTCAAGATAAAAGAGAAAATCCGCGTACAAGTTCTTGATATTTCCCCAGAGCGTTGCCGCGTTGCCTTGAGTATGAAGCGTCTTATTGATAATCCCTGGGAAAAAGCAACAGAGAAATATCAAATCGATCAGATAGTGGATGGGCAGGTCTCGGCTTTGGTTCCTTTTGGTCTTTTTGTGCGTCTGGAAGATGGCATCGAAGGCTTGGTGCATAGCTCAGAAATTCCTGCTGAAGAACGAAAATTACGCCAGGATGACCACGTTCAATTGCGCGTTCTACATGTTGATCCGAAAAAACAACGCATGGGTTTGAGCTTGAAATTACAAGGGAAAAATGACTAAAAAATTCTCATCTGAGTCGCGTGATTGGCTAGACAGCCTCACTAAATTAAAATTGCACTTTGGTCGTTTTGCAAGCGATATTGGTGGCGTCTTGCTGCTAGCTTTTGCGCTCATCTCAATATTAGCTCTCTTTGGCTGGACCGAAGGCGACTGGCTAACACCGTGGATAGAGTTCATAAGCCGTTGGTTTGGGGCAGGCAGTTATCTGGTTATCATATCAATTGGGATGCTGGGGATATTAACACTGCGCCGCTCTGAGGAGCCTCTCCCGTGGGGGCGTTTAATTACACTCGAACTCGCGGCATTCCTGACCCTGGGCTTGCTGACCATTATGGGGGGGCGCGATTTGCTCCGAGCAGAAGCAGGTCTTGATGGCGGGCGGCTTGGTTGGGGCTTGGATCAAATTTTAAGTAAACTTATTAGTCCTGTTGGAAGCTTGCTGATCTTCTTGATCGGTTGGTTTTTTGCAGTCATGAGTGGATTTAACCTTTGGCGTCATCTTGAAGCCTGGCTTCTGCGTGTTGGCGGAGAGAGAAATAACCAGGAAAGTTTCGAAACAGAGCCAGAAGACGAAGTAAAGAAAAAGCCGCGCAAAGCTCCGCAAACAAAGCTTCCGCCAGAATTTCGCAAATCCTTTTCTATAGAAGAACAGGAAGATGAGCGGCCTGCCAAGCCATTACCACGCGATGAGCGTTTACCCCCCTTGGATTTTCTACTTAGCGAGCGCAGGAATAGACTGGATGAACGTACCATTAACCAAACAGCGGGTTTGGTCGAAAAAACACTGGATGAATTTGGCATCCCTGCTAAAGTGATCGGTTTCCGTGTTGGCCCAGCGATCACACAATTTGCTGTGCAGCCCGGTTTTATCGACAAAAGCCTGGCTGGCGTTGAAGAACAACGTTTGATGAAAGTACGCGTTGCACAGATCGCTTCACTTCAAAAAGATTTAGCACTTGCTCTTTCTGCGCAACGATTGCGCATCGAAGCGCCTGTGCCGGGACGCTCCTTTGTCGGGATCGAAGTCCCCAATGCGCGCGTCGAAGTTGTTCGCTTGCGTTCGATATTGGAATCAGAATCCTTTCAAAAGACTCGTTCCCCGCTTGCGATTGCACTCGGCAGAGATGTTTCCGGGCATCCAGTTGTAGCGGATTTGGCAAAGATGCCACATCTCTTGATCGCTGGTTCTACGGGATCGGGTAAGTCTGTTTGCATCACATCTATTGCGACTTCTTTGGCGATGAATAATCACCCTGATGATCTGCGTATGGTGATGGTTGATTCGAAGATGGTTGAGTTGATCCGCTTTAACGGTTTGCCACACCTCTTTGGTAAAGTAGAGACAAATATCGATCGCATTCAAGGTGTTTTGCGCTGGGTCGTTGTCGAGATGGAGCGGCGTTATAAGCTGCTTGAGAAAGAAAGTTCACGCGATATTCACACGTACAATCGAAAGGTGCTGCGTCGTAAAAATGGTGTTTTAATGCCGCGTATCGTTGTGTTGATCGATGAAATGGCCGATCTTATGATGAGCGCTCCTGATCAGACTGAGCATAACCTCGTCCGTTTGGCGCAAATGGCGCGTGCAACCGGTATTCATTTGGTGATGGCAACGCAGCGCCCAAGCACCGATGTGGTCACAGGGTTGATTAAAGCCAATTTTCCAGCCAGGATCGCGTTTGCGGTTACCTCCGGTGTTGATTCGCGCGTTATTCTGGATAGCGTTGGGGCTGAGAATTTGCTCGGAAACGGAGACATGCTCTTCTTGAGTCCCGAGGCGGGCGTTCCATCCCGCGTGCAAGGGGTAATGATTACAGATCAAGAGATCGAAAAGGTGATCAATTACTGGCATGAAAATGGACAGGATGCTGAAGAAAGCTCGCCGTGGGAAACGATGTTGAGCGAAGGGAATGAAAACGAAGATGAAAGCCTGATAGAGCAGGCAGTTGAAGTGATCCAACAATCGCAGCGAGCTTCGGCATCGCTCTTGCAGCGTCGTCTGCGGATTGGTTACCCTCGTGCCGCGCGCTTGCTCGACAGCCTCGAAGATTTGGGAATTGTCGGCCCGGCTTTGGGCGGCGGGCGTGAACGTGATGTCTTGATCTCGCCTGACGATGGTGGCGACGAGTATTAGTTTCTGTCTGTAGTATCATAGTGCAATCTTGTACGCTGGAGTACTTTGTGGAAAATACGGTAAAAGTTGAACGAGTTTCACTAACAGATCGTTTGCGCACTCTATTTAAATGGATGCTGGATCCGATCGGCACGTTTTTAAATAGGATTGGACTAACCCCGAATACAATGACGATGTTGGGATTAGTAGGTAATATTATCGGGGCGATTTTTATCGCTAAGGGAAATATGCTCTGGGGCGGCATAATCGTTTTGGTCATGTGGCCCGTTGATGCGCTGGATGGTACGATGGCGCGTTTGCGAGGGGAACCAAGCGACTTTGGCGGTTTTGTTGATTCTGTTACCGATCGTTACTCGGAATTAGTGATTTTCGGTGGCTTACTCTATTACTTTTTGGCAGCAGGCGAACCTTTGGCATCTATGCTTGTTTTTCTGGCTGCCTCTGGCTCGGTTTTGGTCTCTTATACGCGAGCGCGAGCAGAAGCCTTGGGGTTTGAAGCCAAGATCGGCGCACTGACGCGCGTAGAACGTTATTTTGTTTTAGCACCAGGCCTGGTCTTCAACTTTCCTATTATTGCGATGTGGATCATCGCAATTCTGGCAAACTTTACTGCGCTACAGCGAATTTGGTATGTTCGCCAACAGGCGCGTAAAAACTTTTAATAAAGGAAACTAGATGGTTGACGGTATTCAGATAGGGTTTCTTTTTTTTAGTTTTTATGGTTTATTGCTTGCTTTTGGCGCCTTGGGGGGCAGTTTTCTGGCGCGTTACGAGGCAAAACGTAGAGGGCATGACCCCGAAATTGTTTGGGACTTAATTATCTGGCTGATGATTGCAGGCATAATTGGCGCGCGGCTTTGGCATATTTTCACGCCCTCCCCTTCTTTGATAGCTGAAGGGATCACTACAGAATACTACTTCTCGAACCCTTGGGCATTAATTGACACGCGTAAAGGTGGTTTAGGTATTCCGGGGGCGGTGATTGGCGGCATGCTTGCTCTTTTTGCCTTCACGCGCAAACGAAAATTATCTTTTCTTGAATGGGCAGATATTGCTGCACCAGGGCTCGCTTTGGGTCAGGCAATCGGTCGCTGGGGAAACTTTGTCAATCAGGAACTTTACGGCGCGCCTACCTCTTTGCCGTGGAAAATGTACATAGACGAATTCCATCGCTTGGCTGAATATCAAGATCAGGCATATTACCACCCACTTTTTCTTTATGAATCCCTATGGAATTTAGGGAATATGTTCATCTTGCTATGGGCAGGGCGGCGCTATGCAGACCGTATCAAAGCAGGAGATTTACTCCTGTTATATATGGTGATCTATCCGCTTGGACGTTTTTTGCTCGATTTTCTGCGTCTTGACGCTGCGATGCTGGGCGGAGTCAATGCCAATCAAACCTTTATGGCAGGCGTCGCGATCTTTGCGCTTACCGCATTATTTCTTCGGCACCGCAAAAAATAAGCATCCCTGATTTTTTTAGAGGGACTCTTGTCTTATTGACTGTTGCGCTACTCGTAGCTATCCTGATTGCGCGCAATTTCCTAAAGTTGAACAGGTATATATGATAGAAACTGAAAATCTTAGTAAGGCATTTAACGATTTCTTAGCAGTAGATGACGTTAATTTAAATGTTCGATCAGGACAAATATTAGCTTTGCTCGGGCAAAACGGGGCTGGCAAGACGACCACGATCCGGATGTTGACTGGGCTTTTGCGTCCAACCCGAGGCTGGGCGCGTGTTGCCGGTTATGATGTCGTGGATGAGCCAACCGCGGTACGCTCTTCTGTGGGCGTGCTGACTGAACAACATGGGTTATACCTGCGAATGACAGCAGATGAATACCTCGACTTCTTCGGAAAGATCTACGAGTTGGATGCATCCACACGCAAAATGCGCAATGATTATTTGCTCGACTATTTCGGTTTGGCAAAAGCCTCTACTCGCCGCATTGGTGAGTACTCAAAGGGGATGCGCCAGAAATTAGCCTTGGCGCGTACTCTGATCCACGAGCCGCCCGTTTTACTTTTAGATGAACCCACCTCCGCAATGGATCCGGAAAGCGCACGCTTGGTGCGTGACGAGATCGGGAATTTGCGTTCTTCGCAACGTGCAATTGTGATTTGCACCCATAATCTCGCTGAGGCTGAGATCCTTGCTGATGAGATCGCCATTATTTATAACGGGAGGATTCTTCTTACAGGGAAGCTGGATGCACTAAAGGATCGTGTGCTTGGTAAACCCGAGTATGAGGTAATCTTTTCATCTGCATGGGATGTTAAGAATTTTGCGCATCTTTCTGCGGTGGAGATGCTTGAGAAGAGCCCCAAGAGAATTCGCTTTCGCTCTGAAAACCCTAAAGAGACCAACCCGCTATTCTTGCAAAAACTATCTGAGAAAAAAGCGCCTATTTTGTCTTTACAAGAAATACCACGCAGCCTTGAGCAAGTCTACTTAAAGGTGATGGCAGAAGCTGTGGAGAATGTAGCTGTATGAAAGAGAAACTAAGACCTGTTTGGTTGTTGGCACAACGCGAATTACATGATCAGTTTAGAGATTGGCGCATCCTTTTTCCGTTAATAGTGCTTACACTTCTCTTCCCTCCTCTGATGAATTCCTTTGCCGGGCAAACTGTTGACTTTATGAATAAATATGGCGGCAATTTGATCCTTGATCGCTTGGTGCCATTTTCCATTTTGATTATTGGCTTTTTCCCCGTAACTATCTCGCTAGTAGTTGCCCTCGAATCTTTTGTCGGCGAGAAAGAGCGCGGCACAATTGAACCTCTCTTGGGGACACCTTTGCTCGATTGGCAGCTTTATCTGGGGAAACTGGTCGTTGGTGTAATATTTCCGCTGGTTGCGAGTTATCTGGCAATTGGGTTGTATATTTTTATGGTGGGTAAGCAGGATTTAAATTTACCGCCTATCAGTCAGATTATTCAATTGCTTGCGCTTACAGCTTCTCATGCGATCTTGATGGTGAGTGGCGCGATTGCAATTTCTACACAGGCAACCTCTGTGCGGGCAGCGAATTTAATGGCCTCCTTTATTGTTTTGCCAGTTGCTTTTCTGATCCAGGGTGAGAGTGTATTGCTTTTCTGGGGAGATGGCGACATTCTTTGGATGGCGGTCATAGCGGTGCTTGTTTTGGCAGGCTTATTAATGCGAGTAGGTGTTGCGCACTTTCAACGTGAATACCTTTTGGGGCGCGAAATCGATTCTTTTAACGTGAGATGGATTTGGCAGACCTTTAAGGAATCTTTTGTTGGGGACGCGCACTCAGTTTTTGCATGGTATCAAACCCAGGTCGGAGGTACGTTGCGCAGACTCAAAACTCCCCTGATACTGATGGCTGTAATCGCTTTGATCGGGAGCATCGTCTCATTTCAGTGGGTGTCCTCTGTTGCACCAATATATTTGGCTGATATCCCTCAAGAAGAGGTAGACAAGGTCTTGGGCAGAATGAGTATGGCTGCGGGGCTGTCAGTTGAGCAAGAGGATATTAACTTCGGATTTATATTTGGGCATAATATCCGAGCCGTTTTGGTGATGTTTATTGTTGGCCTTTTCTCACTTGGCGTATTAGGCGAATTGGTTTTCGCGATCAATGTTGGTGTTGTGGGCGGTGTCTTGGCCGTTCTTGGCGCGATGGGTCTGCCTGCATGGACCTTGTTTCTTGGTGGAGTTTTACCTCATGGTATTTTTGAGATTCCGGCGATCATCTTTGCCGGCGCAAGTATTCTGTATTTCGGGGCTCTTCTTGTTACGCCCAACCCTACACGAACGATGGGCGAGGTTGTGATTTCTGTTGCCGCAGATTGGTTGAAGATCTTCGTGGGCGTTATTGTGCCGCTTTTAGCACTGGCCGCATTGATCGAAGTTAATATAACCCCGCATATTTTAGCAACTATAGTGCGATAGGTAGAGCGATATGGCAAAGATTATTATTTTAGGCTCGTCAAATGCGATAGCAGATGAAAATCACGAAAATGCACACCTGATTTGTGTTGGCAAAACACGCACTGTGCTTGTGGATAGCTCACGTAATCCAATTTTGCGTTTGCGCGATATTGGGATTGAGTTTGAGCAGATCACTGATTTGATCCTGACCCACTTTCACCCCGATCATATTTCAGGCATTCCTCTCTTCCTCATGGATATGTGGTTACGGGGGCGTAAAAGCCCTCTGGAAATTTACGGTCTGCCGCATACGATTGAGCGAATGGAAAACTTGATGGATGCCTTTTCCTGGAAAAACTGGCCTAACTTTTTCCCCGTGACTTTTAACAAGCTTCCGTCTGTGGCACTTAATCCTGTGATTGATTGTACAGACTTCAAGATCTATAGTTCACCCGTTTGCCATATGATCCCTACAATTGGGATGCGAATTGAGTTTAATGAAGCGAAAAAGGTAGTTGCTTATTCTTGCGATACTGAACCTTGCGATGAGGTTGTTCATTTAGGTAAAAATGCCGACATCTTGATTCACGAGGCCTCAGGCAATTTTGTAGGGCATTCATCATCTGCACAGGCTGCTGAAATCGCGACACAGGCAAATGCAAAAAGATTATATCTAATTCATTATCCAACCGGTGAATATTGGCAAGAAAATACACTTGAAGATGCGCAGCGGAATTTCGATGGAGACGTGGTTTTGGCTGAAGACCTGATGATTTTAAATTTTTAGCGCTAAGAAAAATTCTTAACGCTTTTGTTTTAACGGCTTCGTATAGCAAGTGCCAGCCGTTCAAAACCGCTAGACTGAAAGTAGCATAAATAGAGGGTCGTATTGCAACTCGTAAGTGCAATGCGACCCTCTATTCTTTTGCTAACTCATCTTGTTTTTGCTTTTCAAAATGGGGGGGGCAAGAGAGGGAGAATACAAATCAAAGTGCATAACATCAGTGAACAAAAAAGAAAAGGGATTACCAACCTTCGATAAAGGTCAGCCATTCATTCGTTTCATTTAGGTATTGAGAAAAATAATATACAAGGCTACTTGCAGGTTCTTCAGGTTTTTTGAGTAGGGACAAAGAGGTTTCTTTCAATTTTTTACCGCCTTTACGGTAATTACAAGTTGGGCAAGCGGCCACAACATTTTCCCAAATATGTTTTCCCCCCAGGCGTTTGGGGTGAATATGATCGATAGTTAATTTGGTGTCTTTGCGACCACAGTATTGGCAAGTGAAATTATCGCGGCGAAAAATTTCACTTGCCATCAACTTCACGCGCGGACGCGGACGCTTGACCATATATTCCAGGCGGATGATCGAAGGACGAGGAAAACTCTGTGAGACAGAATATATAGCTCCGCGTCCATTGATGACCATCGCAGCTTTTCCTGTGAGGATCAGACCAATCGCACGGCGAGTATCGCAAATATTAATAGGTTCAAAATTTACATTCAAGACCAATACAGGTGTGTTCATATAGTCTCCAGAATAGAAACTATTATAGCCTCTAAGAAAAAAATAGCTGAGTATCTGGCTGTTTTCGATAATCTATTGAAAATAGGCGAAACTTCAAAAGAACAATTGAAGATTGTGAGTGCCTGCGGTATAATGAGACGCTTGCTTTCTAAGCAAGTAAACCATCATTTCCACAGCAAATTTTGCACAAAAGGCAAGAAAAAACATGAATGTTACAACCCCCTTTCCTGATGATTATTGGCAATCGCTAAAAATCAAAAAAAGCGATTCCGACTTTTTACTCACACATCTTTTTGAGTTAGAAACCCCTCTGGCTACAAATGATATGATCGCCGCCCTGATCTCTGAGCGCGTACGTTTTGAGCAAGAAGCAATTTTGAAAAAACGAAAAGGCTCAGGCAAAGTTTATCTCCCAAAAGAAAAATATAAAACGGGTGATGAGTTGTCTTTCTCGGCTTTGGGTTGGGAAAAAGGGACAGTCACCTCCTCGCGTGAAGGTAGTAATCCGCAAGTAGGAGCCTTTGAAGTTGCGACCGTTACAATGGAAGATAAAAGTGAACGCCTTTTTGCGATGGGCGTGGAAGAACATCCCTTGAATGATGTCAGCGAAACAGCGGATGCGGATGGACAGGTTGATCTCGAGGATATACAGAACCGCTTCGGAACCGCGCTGGAAGAGAAACTTGCTGCCGTTATACAGGCAGGGGATGAACTAGTGAGCATCGCTGGCTACTGGTTCCCACGTGCCCTTCTTGTAGATGTGAATATCGGTCACCTGAATCTAGCAGAAGCAATCCTCGATATGGCTGAAGGTGAGCCTCTTGAAACAGCCGTCATAATGAAAGATATCGACTTTCCGCAGGGTGATAACCCACACCTGACAGAATTTTCGCTCAACTATGCCTTGCAGGAAGACCCGCGTTTCGACGAAGTAGGCTCAACCGGAAAAGTACTTTGGTGCCTTGAACGTCTGGAGCCAGAAGAAGTCCGTCAAGTTCCTGCCTTATTGCGTTATGTCCCGGTCGAACTGGATCGCTCTACGCTTGATGCAGAGATGTTAGCTCTTGAAGCGCAATTAGATGATGAGCTGAGTAAGATCAGTATTACCGGACAGGCACAAAAAAGCGCAACGATCAGCTTGCTATACCCGCATTGGCGCTTGGGCACCTTGCCGATCTCAGAGCGGATTCGCTCCTTTTTCCCCTCTGCCTACGAATCCCCACGTATTCGCTTTACCCTGGTAGATGGAAAAACCGGTAAAAAAATGCCGGCTTGGGTAGTGAAAGACAGTCATTATGTTTTTGGTTTGAAAGAATGGTACGAAGAAAAAGGCTTGCTTCCCGGTAATTTGATCGATATCAGGCACGGCAAGGCTCCCGGCGAAGTTATTATCGAAGCACAGTCACATCGCAGTAAACGTGATTGGGTGCGCACAGTAATTACAGGGTCAGATGGTGGTTTGGTTTTTGCTGCGCTCAAGCAATCTATAAACGCCAAGTATGATGAACGGATGATGCTTGCTATTCCCGATCCAGACGCACTTGACAACGCTTGGAGAGCAGCGCAGGAAAGCAACCAAAAATTTGAGACCCTGGTTCGTAAAGTTATGAAAGAGCTGACTAAACTTAACCCGCAAGCGCATGTCCATGCTCAGGACTTATATTCAGCAGTGAATTTATTGAAACGCTGTCCGCCCGCGCCACTATTTAGCTTGCTGGCAACACAGCCTTGGGTCACACATGTTGGCGATCTCTACTTTCACTTGGATGAAGAAACTCAGGAAGAGGTCTAGATGTCTGAAAAAAAAGCGTTTAGCTTTATTAAGCCCGATCTGGATACACCTTTTCATATCGATTTTGCCTGGTGGCAGCAAAACGACCGAGATTGGCGTGTTTATTTGCGTTCATTGATGTGCGCAGAACACCAAGAAGTTTTTACAAATTGGCAAGATGACGAAATGCTCGATTGGGTTGATCCTGAAACTGCCGAAGTAAAGGTTGTGGACGGTTTCCAACACACACTCATGATGCACTGTGCTCTGGCGCCCGATTTCCTTACCGCAAAAACATCGCTGGTAGAATCTGTTTTTCGGCTTTTTCTCATCAACGGAAACCAGCCAAAGTCTGCGCGTGAATTATCAGAAGAATTAGGACGCCCTGAGATGACGATTTTGAAAACACTCGCAGGCTTGCGCGTTTATCGCGGATTGCGCCCTTGCTCTACCTAGAAAAATGCCCCTGTAGCTCAGCTGGATAGAGCAACGGACTTCTAATCCGTAGGCCGTGGGTTCGAATCCCCCCGGGGGCACTACCATTCAAGCAGAGTTAGGTTTTGTCTGCTGTGTGAAACCAAGAAGCCGATAGAAGAATATTCTTCTATCGGCTTCTTGGTTTCATTTCAGAAAGCCCTTACTCTAAAAAATGGATGTTACTTTAAAACTCTCGCTATCTTCTCTATCGCTTTCTCGATATTTTCAATCGAATTGGCATAGGAAAGGCGCAAATATCCTTCGCCGAATTCGCCAAAGGATGTGCCGGGCAGCAGGGCAATACCTGCTTCTTCCAAGACCCAGTTTGCGAATTCATCGGAAGTTTTGCCGGTGGCTTTGATGTTGGGGAAAACATAAAAGGCGCCCTGCGGCTTCTGACAGGTGATGCCGGGCAGGGAATTCAAGCCGTCCACGATGACGTTGCGGCGGCGTTCGTATTCGGCGATAACTGCCGTGACCTGGGCTTGGTCGCCGTTTAAAGCCTCTATGCCTGCAAATTGAGTGAATTCCGCTGTAGACCCGACCGAATGAGTGAGCAGCAGCCCCACACGCCGTGCCAGCTCTTCGGGCATGATGCCGTATCCCAGCCGCCAGCCTGTCATGGCGTAGGTTTTGGAAAAGCCGTCCATGATGACGGTGCGTTCTGCCATGCCGGGTAGGGCATAGATGGAGGGGGCATCATCCATGCCATCGTAAACGATGCGGGCGTAGATTTCATCGGAGAGTACCCAGGCATCGTATTTTTTGGCGGCGGCGGCGATATGCTCTAAATCCGCTTGGGGGATGATGCCGCCGGTGGGATTGCTGGGCGAGTTGATGATGATAAGCTTCGTTTTCTCGTTGATGAGACTGTCGAAGACGTCCAGATCGAAGGAGAAATTATTTTCTTCGACGAGGGGCACGGGAACGGCTTTTCCGCCTGCCACGCCGATCATTGCTTCGTAGGTGGGGAAGCCGGGATTTGGGTAGATGACTTCGTCGCCGGGGTTGACGAGGGCGAGGGTGGGGAAAAAGATGTGCGGCTTGCCACCGGGACCCACGACGACCTGCTCGGGCGAGATGTCTATTCCTCGTCGGGCAGATGCATCCATAGCGATAGCACGTCGAAAGGAGGGTGTTCCGGCGGGCGGGGTGTAGCGGGTGCGCCCACTGGCGATAGCATCCATCCCGGCTTTGCCGATATTAGCAAAAGTGTCGAAATCGGGCTGACCAATTTCAAAGTGGATGATTTCCCGCCCATCCGCTTCAAGGGCTTGAGCTTTGGCGAGGACGGCGTATGCGCCCTCGGCTTTCAGGTGGTTGGTTCGGGTGGCGTAGGTCATGGTTAGTTTCCAGACCTGACAGGTTTTTAAAACCTGTCAGGTCTCATTATTTAATTCAACAATTTCTTCAGATCATCAAATTCATCATCTTTGATGGTGAACCAGTTCTCGGGCTGCGGGAAGGTTTTGTCGCTGACTTCGTTCGCGTAAGCGGTCAAGCCATTCAAAATAACTTCACCGGCGTTGCCGTAAACTTTTGCCATTTTAGGTTTGAACTTGGGATAAAGCCCGAACATATCATGATAGATCAGGAGTTGACCGTGCGCGTCGGGACCGGAACCAAGGCTCATAATGAGACAGTTGTCGGCGGCTTCGGTGATCATTGCCGTGACGCGGTCGGGAACCATTTCGAGCAAGATCAACGATGCGCCCGCTTCTTCGAGGGCTTTGGCATCATCCATGATCTGTTTTGCCTGCGCCGCGCCGCGCCCCTGCACCCGGAAGCCGCCGAGGGCTGCCACGCTCTGCGGGGTGAGACCAAGATGCCCAATGGCGGGGATACCGGCATCGACAATTGCCTTGATGCGGGGCGCCATTGCCTTGCCACCTTCGAGCTTGATGGCATCACAATTTGCTTCTGCCATAAAACGACCGGCGTTGCGGACGGCATCTTCGTTGCTGGGCTGGTAGCTCATATAGGGCATATCGCCAACGAGGAAGACATTCGGGGAGCCGCGACGAACGGCTTGCGTGTGACGGATCATATCTTCCATCGTGACGGGCAAGGTGCCGTCGTAGCCGAGCATGGTCATACCGAGGCTGTCGCCGACGAGGATCATGTCGATGCCCGCTTCTTCTTGAAAATGGGCGGTGGGGTAATCGTAGCAGGTCAGCCAGGAAATCGGCTCGTTTTTGGAAGCCTTGGAAAAAAGGGTTCGCAGGGTTACTTTCTTACGGTCACTCATTGGGGTTTGCTCCTTATTGAGTTTCAATATAAAAACAGGACATTGGGAATTGTATATCTCAACGCCCTTTTCTACTAGTGATTTTTTGCATATTCTAAAGCCTGCGACAGATCAGCAATAAGATCATCTGCATCTTCAATACCTACTGAATAGCGGATCAGGGTTTCGGGGATGCCCATCGCAGCGCGTTGTTCTTGAGAGACTTCTACATGGCTGGTTGTGCGCGGCGGACCGGCAACAGTCTCTACTGTGCCCAAGTTTGCAGCAAGATGCGCATATTTCAAACGTGGCAAAAAAGTGCGGATGTTGTCAAAGTCGCCTTTCAAGAAGAAACTCATCATCCCGCCAAAACTGCGCATTTGCTTTTTGGCGATCTCATGGTTTTCGTGCGTTTCCAAGCCCGGATAGAAGACATCTTCAATAAAGGGATGGGCTTTCAGGAAGCGAGCGATCTTCATTGCCGATTCGCTCTGCCGTTCAATGCGCAATGCCAGCGTTTTGATTCCGCGGATCATTAGATAAGCCGCCATTGGGTGCAATGTTGCACCATTGATCTCTCTGTAAGCGTAGGCTCCTTTTACGATCTTTTCAGAGCCACACAGAACGCCGCCCAAAGCATCTGCGTGACCGCCGATATATTTGGTTGCGCTATGGATAACACCATCTGCGCCCAAGCTGATTGGATTGGTATTGATGGGCGTAGAGAAAGTATTGTCTACAAGCACGATTGCACCCGCATCATGCCCTGCTTTTGCCAAACGTTCAATATCAACCACTTTCAAGGTTGGGTTGGTTGGCGTTTCCAGATATAAAACATCGCAGCCCTTCGCCACAGCCGCTTCGATGGCTTCATGGTCGGTGGTGGGGCAAAGAGCTACATCCACATTCAGGCGTGGCAGAAATCGCGTAAAAATCTCGTTTGTTCCACCATAAGTATCTTTTACTGACACAACGCGGTCACCGGGTTTGAGCAGGGAATAGAGCGTATTGCTAATCGCCGCCATACCCGTTGAGAAACTCGTTGCGGCTTCCGCGCCTTCGAGTTGGCGCATCTTCTCTTCAAAGACTGTCACAGTTGGGTTGGTATTGCGGCTATAAATATGCCCTTCAGCTTTTCCAAGAGCGACATCCAGCCAGGTATCCAAATCTTTATAGCCATAACTTACACTATGTGCTACCGGAACTTGTGTGGTTCGTTCCCAGCCGTCTTTTTTCTCCTCGCCGCTCCAGATAGATAAGGTACCAAAGCCGGGATTCTTTTCTTCACTCATCGTTTTTTTTCTCCGTCAATTTACAAACAGGATAGAAGGACTTGCTTGCACTTGATGTATCAAGCGATACATACGTAATTTTAGCTGGCTTCCGTTTAAAGAGCTAGCAGGTGGCGAAAGAGAGATTTCTGCGCAACGCAGTACAACCAAAATCTTGCACAAAACTAATACAAGCATAAAGCTTTGACGGTATAATGGCATTCTATATACAAATCGCCCCCCGGGTGACTGAAATTTAGTATGATAAGAGAAACTCGAATGCTAAAAAAAGAACCGGGTTTCTTTTATTTTGTTGTCCTTCAGTTTTGAAGAAGGAGTACGCGATGTCAAAGATCATCCGTAAAATCGTAAAACGATCTGATATAAAAAAAGACCATCACCCCGTTAAGCAGGCACTTGGCTGGCAAATGCAGGTGCGCTCAAAGGTCTGGAGTCCGCCAACGGATATGTACGAGATAGAAGATGCGTATATTATTCGAATGGAAATCGCCGGAATGCGCGAGGAAGATTTCACGGTAAGCGTTGAAGGCAGTTTTCTGGTCATAAGCGGTAACAGGCCCGATGTCCAGGAGCGACGCGCCTACCATCAGATGGAGATCCGCTGCGGCAGATTTTCCAGTGCGGTCAGTTTGCCTGGACCGGTTGATCTTGAAAATGCCAATGCAGCTTACGAAGATGGTTTTTTTGTCGCTACATTACCAAAATTAAAGCCTAATCAGATCGCGATAGAGGAAGAATAAAATTATGAGTGCCTCACGCTGGCATACAAATATTGCCGACTGGTTTGATTGGATATGGGAAAACGACGCCTCTCTTATGGAATATTTACTACCTTCACTTTTTTCTGATCTTAAGAAAAACGCCGATGATGATTCATCGGGCGATTCGGGTTTAAGCGATATCGAAATGCCAGATACCCTGCCAATTTTACCTTTGCGCGGTGTGGTTATTTACCCGCAAACCGCTGCCCCGTTAACAATTGGGCAGCCACGCTCGGTAAAGCTGGTGGATGATATTCTCGCAGGGAATAAGCTTGTGGGATTGGTCGCCAGTCGCAACCCTGATCTGGATGAGCCAGGTCCCGACGACCTTTACAATGTGGGGACGATTGCCACCGTTCATCGGCTGCTGCGTGCGCCCGACGGAACGATCCGTTTACTTGTGCAGGGTCTTGAGCGTTTTCGCCTTGGCGAGATGGTTGAAACCGAGCCTTACCTGAAAGCAAAAATTCATCTTGCGCCCGACATCGAAGAAACCGGCTTACAAGTGGATGCACTGGCACGCAACGCCCGCGATCAATTTTCACAAATTGCTGAACTGATCCCCTCTTTCCCTGAGGAATTAATTAACTCCATTTCTGATTTAGCAGACCCGCTAGAGAGCGCTTATACCATTGCAAACTTCCAACGTATGGAGTTGGATGATGCACAGGAAATTTTAGAGATTGATTCAACTGAATTGAAATTACGCAAATTGGTTGGCATCTTGGTGCGTGAGAATCAGGTTTTGCAGCTGGGACAGAAGATCCAGAATGAAGCACGCGGCGAAATTGAAAAGGTACAGCGCGAATATTTCCTGCGTGAGCAACTCAAGGCCATTCAAAAAGAGCTTGGCGAACGTGATGAACAAGCCGTTGAAGTTGAAGAATTTAGCAAGAAGATCGCCGAAGCCAAAATGACAGAGGAGGCCGAAAAGCAGGCACTCCACGAATTGGATCGAATGTCGCGTTTGCCAACGGCTGCTGCTGAATATGGGGTGATCCGCACCTATTTAGATTGGCTGGTTTCCTTGCCTTGGTCAAAGGGGACGGTGGACAATCTTGATATTACGCACGCCCGCGATGTTCTGAATCACGATCATTACGGCTTGGAAGACGTAAAAGAACGAATTTTAGAATTTCTTGCAATTCGCGGTTTGCGCATCAAGCGCAAGGATACACTCAAGAAAAGCAAGGATATGATCCGGCGCGAGCGCGAGGGCGTCATCCTTTGTTTTGTAGGCCCACCTGGTGTTGGAAAAACTTCGCTGGGACGCTCTATCGCCCACGCGATGGGACGCGAGTTTATCCGCATATCATTGGGCGGCGTGCGCGACGAAGCCGAGATTCGTGGGCATCGTCGTACGTATATTGGTGCCCTGCCGGGACGCATTTTGCAAGCCTTGCGGCGTGCTGAAACGAAAAACCCTGTTTTCATGCTGGATGAAATTGATAAGCTGGTTGCTAACACACAAGGCAATCCTGCTTCTGCATTATTGGAAGTGCTTGACCCTGAACAAAATTCAGAATTCCGTGACCATTACCTTGAAGTTGCTTACGATCTTTCGCAGGTCATGTTCATTACGACAGCGAACACGCTCAGCACGATCCCGCGTCCGCTGCTGGATCGTATGGAAGTCATCTTCCTTTCTGGCTATACCGAGCAAGAGAAGATCGCGATTGCAAAGGGCTATCTTATCCCACGTCAGATTTTAGAAAATAGCCTTTTCAAAAAGGAAGTTCGCTTCACAGTTGCGAGCTTGCGTAAGATCATCAGCCAGTATACGCGTGAAGCCGGTGTTCGAAATCTGGAACGTAAGATCGGTTCGGTTTGCCGCAAGATCGGTACGATTATTACTGAGGGAAAAGAATATTCCCCGAAGATAACGCCGGAAGCAGTTGAAGAATATCTCGATCATCCCATTTACTTGGATGCAGAAGACCTGAAGAAGCGCATTTCGATCCCGGGTGTGGCTGCCGGCTTAGCCTGGACCGCCTATGGCGGCAATGTACTCATTATCGAAGCAAGCAGCATGGCGGGTTCAAAAGGCTTCCAGATCACTGGTTCCTTGGGCAACGTGATGCAAGAATCAGCGCGTGCTGCGCTCTCTTATGTTCGTTCGCGTGCTGAAGATCTGGGCATTGATCCTGAATTTTATGATAAGACCGATATCCACCTCCACCTTCCGGCAGGTGCACAACGCAAAGATGGTCCCTCCGCAGGCGTAACAATGATCACTGCGCTTGTCTCCTTGCTTTCAGGGCGCAAAGTCAAGAAGGAAGTCGGGATGACAGGTGAGATCACCTTGCGTGGACGTGTCCTCCCGATTGGTGGCTTGAAAGAAAAAGTTCTTGCAGCGCATCGCTTCGGTTTGCGCACGATCATTTTGCCGAAACGCAACGAAGTTGATCTGGATGATATTCCTGATGAAGTCAAGAAAGTAATGACCTTCATCCCGGTCGAAACCGTAGACGAAGTTCTTGAAGCTGCTCTCGAAAAGAGAGTTGTCAGAAAGAAAAAAGTCACCAAGAAAAGCGAGTAAGAAAATGCCAAAAGTATTTCTGGCTGAAGACGACCAGACTATGGTTGTTTTGTTACAAACATTATTAGGCATTGAGGGCTTTGAAGTAATCAGTATTGATGTTTCTGCAGGTGACTTGCTTTCTGTATTAAAGCAGGATATTCCGAAAATTCTCTTGCTCGATGTTAATCTTCCTGGTCAAAGTGGTTTGGATATTGCGCGTGAAATGCGTCAGAATGCACTCTTTGAAAACACCCGCATTATCATGGTATCAGGGATGAGCCTTGAAAAAGAATCCCTTAAAAGCGGTGCCGACCATTTCCTGCTCAAGCCCTATATGCCTGACGAACTGATCGAGATTCTTAAAAAATATTCATAATAACCCAGATACCTGAAATGCAGACTCAAGCCAGAATATCCATTCGCCCCTTTTCTTTTCCTGAAGATTACAAGGATGTATACACCCTCTGGGAAAGATCAGGCGATGGAATTCATCTGCGCCGATCAGATTCTCCTGCTGAAATAGAGAAGAAAATCGCTCGTGACCCGGACTTGTTTCTGTTAGCCGAAACAGCAGATTCGGTGATTGGCGCGGTAATGGGTGGCTTCGATGGACGGCGCGGGATGATGTATCATCTCGCGGTTGCGCCTGAATATCGCCGCAAGGGAGTCGCAAATCTTCTCGTCGATGCGCTCGAAGTGCGGCTCAAAGCCAAAGGCTGTATCCGCTATTATTTGCTCGTCACCAAAGATAACGAAGAAGCCATCCGCTTTTACCAAGCGCGTGGCTGGGAAAATATGGACGATCTCTACGCTTTTGCCAAGGACTTGGATTAATGAAACTTCGTGTGGGTATACTAACCGTCTCTGACCGTTCATGGCGTGGTGAACGCGATGATGCTTCCGGTCCCCTTTTGGTTGAGATGGTGCAAGAAAAAAAATGGGACGTCGCTGAAGCACTCATCGTTCCTGACGACCTCGATGTACTTCGTGATACGCTCTCCCTTTGGGCAGATAGCGGAGATATGGACTTGATCCTCACCACTGGCGGCACAGGTTTCGCCCCGCGAGACATCACACCCGAAGCCACGCGCTTTGTTGTCGACAAACTCGCGCCCGGGCTTGCTGAAGCCATGCGCGCCGAAAGTCTAAAGGTCACCCCCCACGCTATGTTATCGCGCTCTATCGCCGGAATTCGGGGGCGCGTACTCATTATTAACTTGCCGGGCAGTCCCAAGGCAGCGCGCGAAAACCTGCAAGTTATTCTGCCTGTATTGGGGCATGCCATCCAGCTGTTGCGAGATGATGAAAACGCTGAAGCGGGTCATTAAAGCCTGATATAATCGCGCTGTTGAAAATTTATGTATGATTGGAAGGTTATTTTATGATTGATGCAAATGCACTACGCAAAGGGGTTATTTTCGAACTGGACGGCGTTCTTTACAAAGTAAAAGATTATCACCATAACAAGACCGCACGTGGCGGCGCGACGATCCGTGTCAAGGCGTTAAACCTGCGCAGCGGTGCCAACATCGAACGTACGTTCAACTCTGGTGAACGTGTTCAGGATATTCGCCTGGATTACCACAAAGTGCAATATCTATATAATGATGGAGAGTTTTACTATTTCATGAATAATAAAACCTTCGAGCAGCCTGCGATCAGTAAAACAATGCTGGGTGAATTGGTCGGCTTCCTGAAGGAAGGTTTAGATGTTAAGCTGACCTTTTACGGTGAAGAACCCTTGGATGTTGAATTGCCCACATCTGTTGAGCTTGATGTTGTAGAAGCTGAAGTTGCCGTGCGTGGCGATACTGCCACAGGAGTCACCAAAAAAGTGACCTGCGAAACAGGCTTGGAAGTGCAAGCACCAAACTTCATCGAGGTAGGGAATACAATTAAAGTTGATACGCGCACAGGGGAATACCTGACTCGCGTCTAAGAGTTTTTCTAACTGGAAGATAATGTCCCCGCAAGGGGACATTATCTTATAACGCAGGAGGTTTAAATGCGTACCCCCGCCGGATTTGAATGCCCTCATTTTTACGGAGACTACCATCGTGGACGAGACCACGAAGAGTGTCGTTTGTTGGAAGCTTCACAGCCCCCTCAGGCCTGGGTAGCAAGTCTCTGCGAGACTTGCCCGGTGCCAGGCATTTTGCGTGCCAATGCTTGCAAAACCATGCACTTGAATGCAGAAGTGACACGCTCTGTTTTCGATCTTTTTCAACGGCGTGTGCAAATTAGTGCTTTTTGTGAAAAAACAGCTAGAGTTGTTGATCAGCCGGAGATCGGTTGTGGCGAGTGCCACCCTTTGCCGCCTATTTTCAAGGTGAAAGAATGACCCTGACCCTATTATTCGACCTCGACGATACCCTGCTCGACGCGAATATGGACGAATTTATCCCTGCCTATTTTCACGCTTTGGGGAAGGCAATGTCTCCTTATGTTGCCTCTGAAGAAATGCTCAAGCACCTAATGGTTGGCACAAATGCGATGGTCTCTCATGATAGCCCGGATGAAACCTTGCAGGATGTTTTTGAGCGCGATTTTTACCCACATTTTGACACAGGGCGAGATATTCTCGATCCCGCAATTGCTCAATTCTACGCCGAAATTTTCCCGACTTTAGCATATCTCACTAAACCGCGTCCCGAAGCAGTGGATCTGGTCGAGTGGGCGTTTGCGCAAGGGCATCGCGTGGCGATCTCCACAAATCCGCTTTTCCCGCGCGCAGCGATCGACCATCGTTTGCGTTGGGCGGGCTTGGCACCAGAAAAATATCCCTTTGAAGTGATCTCTTCTTTCGAGAGCTTCCACTTTAGCAAACCAAACCCTGCTTATTTGGCAGAAGTTTTAGGACAAATGGGTTGGCCTGAAGGGCCTGTTCTTGTCGTGGGTGATGATGAAGTACGCGATATGCTCGCCGCTGAAGAATTGGGGCTTGCCATGTACTGGATCGCAGATGAAGATGCTCAGATCCCCGAAGGACGCGCACCTATTGCTGGACGGGGAAGCATTGGAGGGGTACGTTCGTGGATAGAGTCTCTCGACAAAGAGATGCTCTTGCCTCGGTATCAAGCCAAAACGTCGATCGTCGCGACGACTAAGGCTGTTCCCGCAATTTTGAAGCAACTCCTTAAAGATATCCCAAATGAAAAATGGATTTACTCTGCTAACCCCGATGAATGGAATATAACTGAGATTTTAGGACATTTACGTGATGTGGAACGGGAAGTAAATTTGCCGCGTATTCAAACTTTTTTGCATGAAGAGAATCCTTTTATCACTGCAGATGATACAGACCTATGGGTTGCCGAGCGTGGTTATGCCCAAAAGGATGGTGAAGCTATCCTGCATGATTTTATCGCTACCCGTTTAGATACTATTGCAGCTTTAGAAGGTTTATCAGAATTTGACTGGCAGCGTTCAGGACGCCACGCCATTTTTGGGCCGATCACCTTGCAGGAGCAATTGGGGTTCACGGCAGAGCACGATCGCGTTCATATTCGACAGGTTTATAACACGCTGAAGAAACGCAAAAAATAGAGAGATTTATGTCTCGCCAAGATAGATTACAGGTTGCGATCGCCAAAGCTAAAGCGGGACATGAGCTAAGTGCCCGCGATCTCTTCTTGGATATTGTGCACGACGAGCCTGATAACAAATTAGCGTGGCTTTGGTTAGTGGGTTTGTTGGACAATACCGATGATCTGATCAGTGCTTGTGAGAATATCCTGCGCATTGGCCCTGCTGATGCACGTGTTCAACGACGCTTGGGTGAGTTGCGTCGTACACAGAAAGCCCAGCTTGAGAGCTGGACCGATGAGAAGTTGCGTGAAGCCTCTTCTCTGTTGAAGGATGGGGAAATTGATTTTGCTTTGATCCGCCTGCGAGAAATTCTAAAAAAAGTCCCTCGTGCCGAACGTGCTTTGGCATTGCTGGCCAAATATTCGCCAGACCTGAACGAGCAAGTGCAAGCATTAAAAGACCTTTCTGTACTTGACCCGCAGAACGAGCAAAAAAGGGCTGTGCTTGAGCGGTTGCATTATTTTAAGGAACATCCTCTGGAGTTGGCAGCACTCTATGAAGAACGTGGTGAATGGGATAAGGCCATAAAGGTCTTTGATGGGGTGGCGACAAATACTAGTGGTCGACGTGAATGGGATCATGTTATGCGCGAGGTTAGTCGGTTGGAATATCTCCAAAAAGAGCGTATCGCATATGTTTCGCCGCTTTTGTCCATTATTCGGCTTACGGCAGGGCCACCTCTTCTTTTCTTCTTTTTGATCGTCACGCAGGTTGGCTACGATTTTAGCTATTTTACCCTTGTGATGGGGCTGGAACTCCTGGCGGTTGTTGCCGGAGCCTTTTTGCTGGCTTTGGCAACAATTGGTGGGGAGCACACTTTGTGGCGCCGATTGGGGAATGCAGCAGGCAGAGCTACTAAACCGCTTCGCTTGCTTGTCGGAGTGGTGGGGATGTTGATTATCTTGCTACCTTTTGTGCTTTTGGGCATTGAGGCTGTTCAGCGTTGGTATTCAGTTTTTGATTATTTGGGATTTGAATGGTGATAAGCAATGTTTCCTCTTAATGATACAGAGCCGAATCGCTATAGCGACATTCCCGTAATGACATTGCTCTTGATCTTTACCAATGCTCTTATCCACTTTGTATTCCCTATTTCAGAGCGTATTCCGCATTTATTTATTGCCACAGTCCCTGCGATGGTTTTTGCGCGTGTGAGTGGTGGGTTCCTGACGGGGCTGGTTTCCATGTTTTTGCACGGCGGTTTCTTTCATCTTTTTGGAAATATGTTTTCTTTATGGGTATTTGGCCGCCGTGTTGAAGATGCCTGTGGCCCCTGGCGCTTTTTACTTTTTTATCTTTTAGTGGGCTTTGGATCAGATCTTATCTATGTTTTTGTAAATGCTCGATCTGAAATTCCTGTGATCGGCGCGAGCGGAGCTGTTTTCGGTGTGATGGGCGCTTACCTGATTTTATATCCACAGGGGCGTATTCGCACCTTGATCTTTTGGCTGAGCTTCATCCCCTCTTGGCCCAGGTTGCGTGCTTATTGGGTGGTTCTTTATTTTTTTGCTTTACAGATCATTCCAGCAATGGATATTTTGCTCAATGACGCGCAGGCAGGATATAGAGTTGCCTACTGGGGGCATTTGGGTGGCTTCTTTGCCTCGGTTGCCATTTTGCTCTTTTTACGACCAGAAGCTTTTGCGCGCTACCTGAGCGATACGCAAGTTTGAGCGTATCCCTTCTTCTCAAGTTGGGTTATATCTTTCAGACCTTAGGGACAAGCAATATGCTTGTCCTATTTTTATAGGAGAACAAATGCGAAAACGAGTTGTTATTACTGGCTTGGGCGCAATCAGCCCGGTTGGCTTAAACGTAGTAGATACCTGGAACGCGCTGCTGGCAGGAAAATCGGGCGCAGCGCCAATTACACATTTTGATACCAGCGATCATAAAACCCACTTTGCGGCAGAAGTGAAAGGCTTTGATGCCGACGCACTCTTTGGGCGGCGAGAAGCGCGTCGTATGGATCGCTATAGCCAATTTGCTTTAGCCGCAGCGCAGCAAGCCGTGGCAGATGCTGGCTTGGAGATTAACGCTGAGAATCGCGGTCGGATCGGCGCGCTCATCGGCACTGGTATCGGCGGAGTGAGTACTTTGCTTGAGCAAGCGGATTTGATGCGGGAACGCGACGCCTCGCGCGTGAGCCCTTTCTTGATTCCGATGATGTTGGCGGATACTGCCCCTGGCATGATCGCGATAAACCTGGGTGTACGGGGTCCCAATATGTCGGTAGTGACCGCCTGTGCAACGGGTTCAAATGCCCTCGGCGAAGCAGCCGAAATCATTCGGCGTGGTAGCGCAGATGCAATGATAGCGGGCGGTGGGGAAGCTGCTATCGTTAAGCTAACAATGGCAGGCATGAATTCGATGGGCGCACTCTCCACACGTAACGATGAGCCAACAAAGGCATCGCGTCCCTTTGATGCAGATCGTGATGGCTTTTTGATGGGCGAAGGCGCAGCTGTGCTGATCCTTGAATCGTTGGAGCACGCACAAGCGCGCGGCGCAACGATCTTGGCTGAAATTTCGGGGTATGGCACAACCGACGATGCCTATCATATCTCTGCCCCGGCAGAGGGGGGTGAAGGTGCTGCCATTTGCATGCAGATCGCACTGGATAGCGCAGGTTTAACGGTAGATGATATTGGCTATATTAATGCGCATGGTACGAGTACCAAGTTAAATGACCGGGGCGAAACAGCAGCGATCAAAACCGTTTTTGGTGAGCGTGCTTATCACGTTCCCGTCTCATCCACCAAATCGATGACGGGTCATCTTCTCGGCGCATCCGGCGCATTGGAAGCGTTGGTCTGTACGAAGGTTTTGAATGAAGGCATTATCCCGCCGACGATCAACTATGAGACGCCTGATCCAGAATGTGATCTGGACTATGTCCCCAATCGACCGCGTGAAGCACAGGTGCAGCATACGCTTTCAAATTCTTTTGGCTTTGGCGGGCACAATGCGACGTTGATCATAAGTCGATACGAGGCATAAAATGGCATACGCACATATTACTGGTTGGGGGATGGCTGTCCCCGAAAAGATCTTAACGAATGACGACCTGAGCAAAATGGTCGATACGAATGATGAGTGGATCCGCTCGCGTACAGGAATTGCTGAGCGGCGTATTGCTGGCGAAGGGGAAAGCTCGGCTACTTTGGCTGTAGAGGCATCTTTGCGTGCTCTCGAAGTGGCAAATTTAAAAGCCGCAGATATAGATTTGGTAATTGTTTCCAGTTCGTCTCCTGAGCATATTTTTCCTGCAACGGCTTCACTTGTGCAAGACCAGATCGGGGCGATCAACGCGGGTGCATTTGACCTTTCTGCAGCTTGTACGGGTTTTATTTTCGCTACCAATATGGCAGCGCAATCTATTCGTAGTGGCGCCATTAAGAATGCACTCGTCATCGGTGCGGAAACTCTCTCTCGTTTTGTCGATTGGACAGATCGCAATACCTGCATCCTTTTTGGGGATGGTGCAGGAGCCTTTGTTCTTCAAGCAAATGATGAACCGGGTGGTGTCCTATCGGCTGTGATGCACTCTGATGGCTCTGGTGGTGATTTGCTTTCTCTGCCCGCAGGTGGCAGTAAATTGCCTACTAGCGAAGCAACGATCCGCAATGGTTTGCATTTTATCCAGATGGACGGAAAGAGTGTCTTTCGATTTGCAACGCGCGTGATGGCGCGTGCGACTAAAGAGGCTTTAGAGAAAGCTGGGCTGGAGATAGAGGACGTTGATCTGATCGTGCCTCATCAGGCGAATACGCGCATTATCGAAGCAGCGGCACGTGGCTTGAAATTGCCAATGGAGAAGTTTGTGGTCAATCTCGATCGGTATGGGAATACTTCTACAGCTTCTATTCCGATCGCTACAGTCGAGGCTTTTGAAAGCGGACGTATAAACCCTGGCGATAAGATTGTCTTTGTAGGTTTTGGTGGCGGGTTAACTTGGGGAGCGTTCACTGCTGAGTGGAGCGGACCTTTGCCATCAGAGCGCAAAGTGCTTCATGGTTGGCATCTTTTCCTGGCGCGGATACGCTCAGTTCTGTTGCGCATTGTGCGCGTTATCGAAGGGCTGATCTGGGGACGTTTTGGGCGATAGGGTTTAATTGTCTATCGCGACTCCCTCGCATTCACTTTGTAGTAAAATCAATGCGTTGCAGAAAACTGCTTTTAGGAGAAATACATGCTCACAAAATTTGGTGTTCCAGAACTGCTGATTATTCTCGTCATCGTTTTGCTTCTTTTCGGCCCCGGTCGTCTTGGTAAAATTGCTGGTGAGCTAGGCACCGGTATTCGTAACTTCCGTAATGGATTGAGCGAAGGTAAAGAAGATGAAGAAGAAGTGGAAAACGATTCTTCTGAAGAAAAGGAATAACATCAGAAATATATTTTGACGATGAAAAAAATACGTTGGCATAGGTTTTGTCAGCGTTTTTTTTATATGTGGACAAAAAGAGAAGTTGATTTGAAAGCAGTGTTAACGATAAGCTCCCTGAGAAATTAGGGAGCTTATCGTTTATTGGCGTGCCTTTATTTGTTTTTCGGGGTTATACCTTTGCAACGATCTTGCTGTCTATATGCAAGTAAAAACAAAATATAAGGAGATTGGACACTGAGCAGTGTCCAACTAAAAAAAATATGAATAAAATCCAAGTCATTCAAGGTGGGATGGGGGTTGCCGTTTCCGATTGGAAATTAGCACAAACGGTTTCCAAGGAAGGTCAATTAGGGGTTATTTCAGGTACAGGAATTCACTTAATTATGGTCGCTCGCCTTATGGAAGGAGATATCGGTGGACACGTTCGGCGTGCGCTGAGTCACTTCCCTTTCCATGACCCCGTTCAATGGATTCTAAAAGAATATTATCGAGAAAATCCTCAAGAAGGCGCGACTTATAAACGCCCGCCGATGTGGAACTTTAAACCCTCTAAGAAATTGAATGAGTTGACAGTAATCGCCAACTTTGTTGAGGCATTTCTTGCTAAAGAAGGACATAAAAACCCCGTTGGCATCAATTTGCTTGAAAAAGTGCAAATGCCAACGATGGCATCTCTCTATGGCGCAATGCTTGCCGGGATCGATTACGTCATTATGGGTGCGGGTATCCCGACTCAAATTCCGGGCATCCTCGACAAGCTGGCAAAACACGAAAAAGTTAGCTATAGAATGGATGTAGTAGGAGCAACAGCAGATGACAACTTCCTGATGGATTTTGACCCCAAAGAAGTATTTTCAAATGCTCTTGAGAAAGTGCAAGGACTCTTGCGCCCTAATTTCTTGCCCATTATCTCCTCTGTCGTTTTGGCAAAAACACTCCTGCGCAGATCAACAGGTAAGGTGAATGGGTTTGTGGTTGAAGGACATACAGCGG
>JABGQU010000165.1 GCA_018648605.1 Anaerolineae bacterium
GAGGTATTCTTCGGATATCAACCTGTTGCACTTACGACTTGAATCCAAGCTTCTTTAAAATGATCCAGATCTAAAAAAACAACAGAAAAAGAATACCGATAAATTTGGGCACGATCAATTTCATCCCGCAAGCGGACATCAAATGCCTGTCGTGACATCGCACCAGTCAGATGATCGTACATGCCATCGCTGTATTCAGCTGGTTTCACTTCACGCAAACGAGTACTGAGCAAACGCATCAGCTCCACCCCAAAACCCGGGATCAAAGCAAGCAGTCCTTGAAATTTATCCTGACTCAAATACTTAAATTTTGCATTTGTGATCGCAGCCACAGTGGCAGTACGTTTAATATCTTCAAGAAGTGCGATCTCGCCAACCACATGTTCTTCCCGCCGAAAAGTAAGTAAACGCGGTTTATCCAAATCCCCTTGCAAAATGGCAACAGCGCCGGATTCGATCCAATACAGCCCATCAGCTGTATCCCCTTGCAAGAACAAGGTCTCCCCGGCCTTCAGCGAAAAATCTGTTCCATACGCACCAAGAAATTCTTTCAACCCAGAGCCAACAAATTGATCTCCATTTTCAGGTATTGCCGTACGCTCGGGAAAGTCTTCATATTTAGTGCGCAACTTCTCCACTAATGAGTTTTCAAGAAGGTGTCTCTTTTTCATAATCTATTCCTGTTTCGGGTTAATAAAGCGGAAATCACAATATGTGTCGCCATGCCCAAGTGTACCCGTACGTTTCCAGAGTAGATGAGGGGAAACTTCATCGTAAATCAGATCATCCAAACCACAAAAGATCGGTGTTAATTCTGCTGCGTTATATTCTGTCAGTGAATTAAGATAAAAACAAGTATGCATATTGAAAGCAACCTGTTTTTTACTCCCTTCCAGCCACTCCACATCCCAGCCTTCAGGAGGGAATATTCTCTTCATCATGCCAGGCGTCATTTTCTGGATCAGCCAGTAGAAGAAGGGAAAACGTCCAAAAAATGCCATCCATTTACGCCCAATATCATACATCTCGTTGGTAATCTTTTCCGTTAATACAAGTGCGCCTTCTGCATCTTTTTCTTTTAGAACCAAATACAATGCGAGGGTAGGCAAGATATTCTCGCCAAAATGTTTTTCCAGGGCTTTCTGGGCATATTTCTCGCGCTCACTATCGATTTTACGGATTCGCAGAATCACATCCGCATTCACAGTCTGTGCTTCTTCGGCTGTGAAAAAAATATGCAAGGCTCTCTGCATTGCTTTTTGATTCATGACAACTCCTTTACCATCTTAACACGCACATCCACAGCTACGATACCCTGCTCCAGTACCTTCAACGGGTTGATCTCGATCTCAGCGATTTCTGGAAAATCGTGCGCGAGCTGAGAGAGACACCGCAGCGCATCCACAACGGCAGCGCGATCCACAGCAGAGATATTGCGGTAGCCTGCCAATTTCTTTCCTGCCCATGTTTTTGAGAGCATCTTTTCAGCATCTCGCGCCGTTAGCGGAGCCAAACCAAAGGCGACATCTTTCAGCCCCTCGACTTCTACGCCACCAGAGCCAAACATCATTAGTGCGCCAAATTGGGGATCGCGTACCGCACCGACGATGACCTCCTGCCCTTGCGGGATCATGCGTTGGATATGGACACCCTCGAGCCGCGCACGTGGACGTTGGGCTTGCACCCGCGCCATGAGCATCTCGTAGCCCTCGGTAACTTCTACCGCAGAGGCAACGTTGAGTAGAATTCCACCCACATCCGATTTATGGGAGATATCAGGCGATGCAATCTTCATCACAACGGGGAAACCCAATTCTTCGCCGAGCTTCGCAGCGGACTCTGCATCTGGAGCGAGTTTAATGGGCGATGTTGAAATACCATAGGCGTTCATTAAACGATCAGCAAGTTCGGTGTCGAGCCATGTGCCGGATTCGGCATTTGCTAAAATTTCCTGTGCTTCTTTTAAATCGGTACTGATTACGGGGGCGGCAAATCCATCCATCTCTCTTAAAAATTCTGTTCTTTTAGCAAGGGCGGCCAAGGCAGATGCAGCGCGTTCGGGAAAACGATAATCGGGGATCTTGGCCGCCTGCAAACGCACAGAGGCTTCGGCAATTTGCTCGCTGCCCATCAGCACAACGAGAGTCGGTTTTTGGCTGGCCTGGATAATGGGGATCATCGCACTCACGGCATTTTCGGCAGGATACATGGGCGGCGCGGGCATCAGAACGAGGGCAGCATCGGTATTGGGATCAGTGAGTAGCAAGCGCAAGCTCTCAGCATAATCTTCGGCAGTAGCGGAGGCGAGCATATCGACGGGGTTTTGCACACTGGCAGCGGGCGGAAGAAGTTCGCCGAGGGCATTCAGCGTTTCGGCGCTAAGATCGGAAAGTTCGAGCGCATTATCTTCGAGGGCATCGGCGGCGATCACGCCAGGGCCACCCGCGTTTGTCAAAATGGCTACGCGTCGTCCTTGCGGCAACGGCGACCAAGCAAGGGCGCGCGCCCAGTCGAAGATCTCTTCGGTGGTATCGGCGCGGAAAACGCCCGCTTTCTCAAAGGCGGCATCAAAAGCAGATTCTGTGCCCGCGAGCGCACCTGTATGAGAAGCTGCCGCGCGCTGCCCGCTTTCGGAACGCCCTACTTTGAGAGCAATAATCGGCTTTTGGAGAACGATCTGGCGCGCCTCTTGAATGAAACGTGCGCCATCGCTGATGTTTTCGAGATAAAGCGTGAGTACCTTTGTATATTCATCGGCAGCGACAAGCGGCAGGATGTCGGTTTCGCTCACATCGGCTTGGTTGCCGAGGCTGATCAGCCGCGAGAAGGAAAAACCCTGATTTTTAGACCAATCTATGAGCGCGGCGCAGATCGCGCCCGAATGGGAGATAAAAGCAATTTCACCCGGGCGCGGCATGGGCGGCTGGAGAAAAGTTGTATCAAGAGGGAAATGTGTATCGAGCAGACCGATGCAATTCGGTCCGATCATGCGAATGCCATATTCCTGTGCAACGCGTAAAGTTTTTTCTTCCAGCGCTGCGCCTTCGTCGCCGGTTTCGCGGAATCCGCCCGAGACGAGAATTGTCGCTTTAATGCCACGCAAGCCACATTGACGCATCGTATCCGGCGCAAAGGGTGCGGGAACAACGAGGATCGCCATATCCACAGGATCGGGGATATCAGCGATAGAGGCGATCATCCTGTGCCCGAAGAGATGCCCTCCATTTGGATTTACAAAATGTACTTTTCCCGGATATCCGCTTTGTGTGATATTACGCGCGACACCATAACCGAGCTTGTGCGGATGGGAGGATGCACCGATCACGGCAACGCCGCGCGGGGAGAAGAAGGGAGTGAGGGAATTGGTCATTAAGTTTAAGGTTTGAATGTTTAACGTTTGACTAATAAAACGCGACAACGGAGAAGATTATACTCGCTCTGAAAACACCGTCCGGAAAGACTTCTTAAAACTAGCACTGCGGGTGGTTCCTGAGTATGTCGAAGGATCATCCCCGTGCGGGCATAGTTTCCAAAACCATCAATGAAAGACGGTTAAAAGATTAGCTTCCTTGTTCTGATGTAAAATAAACCGAAATTTCTGATTTGCTGGTGATATGATGTTTAGAAAAGTCATAATATCAATCATGAAATGAGCGAATTTTCAGAATTTATTGGAGACGGTTTTATGACCATTACGCTGAATGTGCGTACCTTATTGATTGCGCTTACCCTGATTAACCTGACTTTTGTTTTCATTCTTTTGGTTTTTCGCTCCATCCAAAAGGTTTACCCGGGATATTTCTACTGGCTGGCGGCGATGCTTTGCGTCGCGCTGACCTACGGTTTCGCAGCCTGGCAAGATATTTTACCGATTTTTTTTGCTTATGTTGTCGTTAATACCGCAGCGCTTTTTGCCAGTGTTTTTCGTTTGGAAGCAATCAAACGTTTCGTTGGCGATCAGCGCTTCTCCATCTTCAACTTCCTGATTCCCGCCTTTGTGCTGCCACTTGTTCTTTACTTTACGTTTGGACAGCCGAGTGCGAGGATACGCAATTTTTTCTTCACTCTGCCTACGGTTCTACTTGTCTGGCAAATGGTTTGGGTTTTGTACAAAAGCTATGGAAAAACGCAGAATATTCCAGCGCGTTTTCTAGGAGTGTTGTTGTTTCTGTTTAGCGCCTTGTCTATTCTGCGTTTGTTCTTATGGACGATTTCTCCCCCTACCGACGGCATTTTACAAAACACAGCACTGAATCTGGCGGCACATCTCTTCCTGCTTTTTTTTGATGTCAGTATTAATGTTGGATTTATCTTGTTGAATACCCAGCGTTTGAGCAATGATGTGCTTGCATTAAATCGTGAACTTTCGGAATTGCATCAGGCAATTGAACAAAGCCCTTCCTCAATAGTGATTACCGATTTAGATGGATATATCCAATACGTAAACCCGTACTTTAGCGAACTGACCGGCTACAGTTTGCAAGAAGCTGTGAAAATGCACACCCGTAAATTGAAATCCGGTGAAGTATCTCCTGCAATGTATGAATCGATGTGGGGAACTATTCAGTCTGGGTTGCCATGGCGTGGGGAATTGCTCAATAAACGAAAAGATGGCAGTCTATACTGGGAATTTACCATGATAGCCCCGATACAGAATGCGAATGCTGAAGTCACCCGTTATATTGCTTTCAAGGAAAATATTACGGAACGCAAAAGAGACGAGGAACGCTTGCGGCAATCAGAGCTAGATGGACGGCGCTTGAATCAGCAATTGCAAGCGCGTCTGAACGAAGTAACCCGTCTCAAAGCCGAATTGCAGGAACAAGCCATCCGCGACCCGTTGACAGGTTTGTATAACCGCCGTTATCTCTTCGACTTTTTACAACGGGAGCTAAAACTTGCCAAACGCCAACCCAAAACGCTGAGTCTTCTGCTTTTGGATATCGACCATTTCAAAAAAATCAACGACACCTACGGGCATAACACCGGAGATACTGTCTTGCAAAGCGTTGCCCGTTTACTACAAGAGTTTACCCGCGAAACAGACCTTGCCTGTCGCTATGGCGGCGAGGAATTTTTGCTTTTACTACCGGATATTGATTGCGATACAGCATTGCAACGCGCCGAAACGCTGCGTCAAACTGTGCAGGAGACTTGCGTTCCCTATCTCGACCATCGTTTGAGCGTAACCATTTCGGTTGGGTTGGCGGTTTATCCTGCTGATGGCAGTGACTATGCCGAAATCATCCAAAAAGCAGACGAGGCGCTATATGAGGCAAAAGAACAAGGGCGCAATCGTGTCATCTCCACTGCAATGTGTTGAACGCTTACGATACCCCTTAGGGCAATCGCATCTAAATCAGGGTAGGTTCTGTTATCCTCGTACTGCTAGGATAGCAAAGATGAAAACCACACCATTAAACAAGTTAGAAGAA
The DNA here is from genome assembly GCA_018648605.1 of Anaerolineae bacterium. Taxonomy (GTDB): domain Bacteria; phylum Chloroflexota; class Anaerolineae; order Anaerolineales; family Villigracilaceae; genus Desulfolinea. Next base: position 5,436 of record JABGQU010000165.1, read on the forward strand.
CACTTTTCAGAGGTTAGCGACCCACGCATAGACCGCACCAAAGACCATAAACTGCTAAACATTATCTCAATTGCGATTTGCGCAATTATCAGCGGAGCGGAAGGATGGGTAGACATAGAAAATTATGGGAAAAGCAAGATAGATTGGTTGAAGACTTTTTTAGAATTACCGAATGGCA
>JABGQU010000166.1 GCA_018648605.1 Anaerolineae bacterium
TAGATAGATACCGATATATAGTTATGGCAGGCGGATATTACCATTGCGTCGTGTTCGCAGTTAGAAATAAAAAGGGCGCTTGAGCTAATCACTCAAGCGCCCTTGGGCTTTTTTTTCGAAAACCTTTTATTTGACGGCGTAGTTTTTTCCGGCAACCCAGACGCCCACCAATGTTCCCAGAATACAGAGTAGAAAAGCAAATAGCGAGACCATCTCAAAACGACTTAATGCGAGCGCGCTCAATGCCGGTACTTGCAAGGCATGGATGCTTGCGCGGATGGTCTCAGGGATGAATAAGCCCGTTATTGCGCCCAGGAAAGTGCCGAATGCCATTCCCGCATACGCGCCCACGCTTGGACCGCCGCTTGTTCCCGCTATTTTACCGACGATGATACCCGTGAGTAATCCCGTTAACGCACCGAGGATCACACCTGCGGTAAACCCGAGCAGGATACCGGTAAGATTCATTGTCAAAAAGCCTGTGGCGGTTCCTATGATCGCCCCAGCAATTTCTCCAATAATGGCGCCAAATACGGCGCTTTGCTGAAGGAGGCTAACCCTTGGCATTTCTTGTGCCTGCGACCAAATGCGATAATTTTCAGAGAGTGATAAGGTGTCTTTATACATAATTAGCTCCTTTTTCTTATAAAGGTCATGGACTTCTTATCAATATAGTCGCATCAGCTTTTGAAAGGTTACTGGCTAGATGATTAGAAGAATCTAAGAAAATGGAGAAGGCATTTCAGGACAGATACGTATCATAAGCAGCGTATCAATCATTCTTGATTTAGAAATAAGTCATACCCCCGTGATGTACTACTGTAAAAACTGAGCCCTTAGCCTCTGTTTTTCTGAATAATTGCCTCTATCTTCCTCACTGCCTCAGGGATGCTCGCTCGCACCCCCGCGCTAATATCTTCCCCCAACCCTATTTGCTCGGATTCAATACCGATGATGATGACTTCATCCGGGATGGCATCCGGGTCAACCTGCTTGCCGAGCGCCAAGGTCTCTGCAACACCGAATCCATGCACGGACCCGGAACCTGCTTCGAATGAAATAACTTGGTCGAGTCCCGTAATATGTACCGTACCCGGTTCCGCCCCGCTTTGAACAGCATCCACCAAAATGGCGATATCTGCATCCCCGAATAATCCCAGCAACTCCAGTCCGGGGAGCTGGCTGATCTCTACGCGTACGCGTTTTGCACTTTCGGGATGCTGCTTTTCCCATGCTCGAACCACTTCGGGACCCACAGCATCATCGCCGCGCAGTTTTTGTCCGATGCCGATGATGATTTTTTTCATGATTGCTATTATAAAGTCAGACGTTCAGCCCCCCTGCCCCTCGCTGCGCTGGGGCGTCCCCCCATTTTGCAAGCAAAATAGGGGGACAAATAAAAGGGGGATTTTAGAAAAGAATACAGCTATCATTTTCTCCCCCAAATTCGACAGTTTTATCGTCGCATTTGGGGGAGATGCCCTTCAGGGCAGAGGGGGTTACTTCCTCACAACATCCAAAGTCAAAAAATGCGTCGCACAAGAAATGCACGGATCATAAGAGCGGATTAGATGCTCACAATCCAATGTCGCTTCATCTTGCGGCTTATCAATCACCAGCGGGACAAGTTGGCGTAAATCTTCTTCGATGCGTGCCAGGTTTTGGGCGGTGGGCGGCATAATATGCGCTGTTCGGATAAAACCTTTCTCGTCCACTTCGTAATGATGATAGAGCAAGCCACGCGGCGCTTCTGTTGCGGCGCATCCCTTGCCCACTTTCAAATCCAATGCTACGTGCGCGGGTCCTTTCGGAGCGTACCCTTCTACAATATCCATCGCAAGTGCATTAGCATCGACCAACTCCACTGCACGAGCGATTAACGATTTATAGGGGTTGGTAATTGGCGATTCGAGATTCAACTCATCCAAAACAGCTTTTGCAGTCGGATGTAATTTCTCATAATTGAGATTCAAACGTGCCAGCGGACCGACCAAATAAGGCTCTCCAGTCGCCGTCAGGCTATGAAGCGCGTTCGAGTGGCGGACGTGTTTCTCAGGATAAATATCGTTGAATTTCTCCACAGGCACGCTGCCGTTCTTGCTCAAAAGCACATCACCTTCGATGACGGCGTATTCATCGGGCAAAGTCAGCGCGACGAATTCATAATCCACATCCATTTCGGGATAATCGAGCGTGACAGACCAACGTGCCGTCTCGATAGAAGCTTCCAAGCCCCAGCGCAGATCGGGGAGCATATCTTTCAGTTTTTCCGCTTTTGGCCAGCGATAAAAACCGCCCACCATCGCAGAAACGGGATGCACAGAACGCCCGCCGATTGCCCGCAACAACTGGTTGCCGATTTTCTTCAAACGCAGCGCGGTTTTGACTACATCGGGGGCAACAGCCGTCAAACTGAGCGCACTTTCATGCCCGAGCAGGTCGGGCGCTTGCAACATATAGATATGCAGCGCATGGCTCTCGATATATTCGCCGCAATAAAGCAGGCGGCGCAATTCACGAATGCTGGGCGTGATCTCCGCGCCAACGGCTTTTTCGAGCGCATAAATCGAACTCATCTGATACGCCACAGGGCAAATGCCGCAAATTCGCGCGGTGATGTCGGACACTTCCTGCAAATAGCGTCCCTGCAAAAAGCCTTCAAAAAAGCGCGGCGGTTCGTAAATATCTAAACGTAATTCGCTGATCTCGTCGCCTTCGAGCGCGATATGTAGCCCGCCTTCACCCTCAACTCGTGCCAACTCTGGCACCGAAATTCTCTTGCCCATCTTATGCCTCCTCAAATTTCTTCGCTGCTTCGTGGAAGACAGGCGCAAAATTGCTGATATTACTATAAAGCTGACGGATTTCCCTAGGATAACGTTCTTTGGATTTCAGGATATCCGAGAGCGAACTTGTGTTGGCTTGGTGTGCGGGACCGAAACATCCGTAACAACCCCGACCACTGGTGGGGCAAACGGCGCCGCACCCCGCCTGGGTTGCCGGACCAATACAGGGTGCCCCCTCAGACACCAAAACGCAGATCGTCCCGGCTTGCTTGCATTCCATACAAACGCTGGTCTGCGGCAGCACGGGGCGACGGTTTTGTAAAAGAGCGGTAATCACTTCCAAAAGCTGATATTTGTTGATCGGGCAGCCCCATAACTCCATATCCACTTTCACATATTCAAAGATGGGTGCAGCCTGTTTCAAATAGCTCAGATATTCAGGGTTGGGATAAACGATATTTGCGTACTCATCCACATCGGCGATATTGCGTAACGCCTGAATACCGCCCGCCGTGGCACAAGTGCCAATCGCGATCAACAGATCAGAATCTCGACGGATTTTCTTAATGCGTTCGATCTCATGCTCTGTCGTAATAGAGCCTTCAATAATAGAAATATCGTAAGGTCCTGGGCGAGAGTCTCGGGTAGCTTCCAGAAAATAGGCAATATCTATGGTTTCGGCTGAATCCAGAAGCTCATCTTCCATATTCAATATCTGGAGTTGGCATCCATCGCAGGATTGAAATTCAGGCAAGTGCCCTTTTGGGTTATTCTAAAAACATCTCGGGGGTAATTGACAGCAATGCGATAATCGTTTGGGGGGATTTGATAGTGAAGGTAATTAAAGCCCTGAATTGCATTCCACATCTAAGAAAAAATATCAACTTGATAGTGTTTTTAGCTGCGGCATGAATCCGTTGGACCCGTAGGGTATTTGTCTTGTTCCCTTAATAGGGAAAACCGCCGACAGAAAGTCGACGGTTTTATGGTCGGGGCGGGCGGATTTGAACCGCCGACCCCCGCGTCCCAAACGCGGTGCGCTGACCGAACTGCGCTACGCCCCGAGCGGGGGAGAGTATAATGCCTAGCATGGTTAAACGTCAAGCAATCATCACTTTTCTTGGAGCGGCGTTGCTGCTCCTTTTTCTTGCCGGGTGTACGTCTAGTACGCCGACACCTGTTCCCACGCGGACGCCACTGCCTTCGCCCAGCCCAACTGTGTCCACGCCGGTTTTGGTGGAACCCAGCCCAACGCCCGATCCCTGCATTGGAACACGAGGGCAAGTGGACAGGGTGGCGTTCGATTCGACATCCCTTACTTATTTCTATATCTATCTGCCAGAGTGCTATGTCCGCGATGACGAGACTCGTTATCCCGTCCTCTATCTTTTGCATGGGCAGACTTATGAAGCCGATCAGTGGCAGCGTTTGGGCGCGGTGGAGTTGGCAGGTGCGTTGATGGAGGCTGGCGAGCTGCCGCCTTTTTTGATCGTGATGCCTTTCAATGTTGCTTCGTGGCGCGGCGCGAATGTGGATGAGTTCGGCGAGGTGCTCGTGAATGAGTTCGTCCCTTTTATTGATGAGAATTATCGCACACTGGCTGTGCCCGAGAGCCGCGCGCTTGGCGGACTTTCGCGCGGCGGCGGCTGGGCGATCCGTTACGGGTTGACGCGCCCGGATATGTTTGGGGCTTTTGGCGCACATTCTCCGGCTATTTTTTATCTCGATTACAGCAAGCTGGATGATTGGCTGGAGGAAATCCCTGCTGATGAAATGCCTTTGGTCTATCTCGATATTGGTGACGGGGATGGCGACCTTGCCAACGCGCGCAGTTTTGCTGACTTACTTGCGGAGGCGGGGGTGGTACACGAGTGGCATCTCTATGCCGGTGCGCACGAGGAGAGCTACTGGCAGGCGCATGTGGAAGAATATTTGCGCTGGTACGGAAAAGTATTCGAGTAGGGGCGCGGTCTCCGCGCCCGTTAACGGTATTAATTCGGTTGTTAGGGGCGCGGTCTCCCCGCCCAATGATAGTATTGAAAACGGTGATTGGGCAGGGAGACCCTGCCCCTACGGCGCTAACCTCTAGCGGGAAATTATGAACATGAAGCCAAGACGAAAAAACAGCTTGCGCCTGCGTGGATACGATAATTCATCCATCGGCGCATATTTTGTCACCATCGTGACATGGCAGCGCGAGATGTTGTTTGGTGAGATCGTAGGCGGTGAAATGGTTTTATACGAGATGGGCGAAATCGTGCGTGATGAATGGGAACGTACGCCAGAAATCCGTCGCGAGGTGGAATTAGGTGCGTATGTTGTAATGCCGAATCATTTCCATGCGATTGTGATTATCAATGATGTTGATGATGCAGATGTAAGGAGGCGCGGGAGTGATGATATACGGGTAGGGGCGACCGGCCGGTCGCCCCTACGACCACGCGGGCCGAAGCCCAAATCATTGGGTGCAATCATGGCCGGTTTCAAATCATCCGTTACCAAACGCCTCAACATATTGCACAATTCCTCTGGCGTGCCGGTTTGGCAACGCAATTACCATGACCGCATCATCCGCAACGAAGGGAAAATGTCCCGCATCTGGGATCATATCGAATCCAACCCCGCACGTTGGGATGTTGACGATGAAAATCCATGCAATTGGTGATGCGTAGGGGGGGCTCCCCGCCCAATGATGATATTAGACCTCTTGCATAAGTATGCCATAATAGGCGTATGAGATACGAAACAAT
>JABGQU010000167.1 GCA_018648605.1 Anaerolineae bacterium
AATTAGTGGACGGCATGCTCCGGAATCCGTGGACGACATGGTCCGGATTTTGCATATTCAGCAACAATATATATTACAAAGTGATGAAAATCTTAGTCTACGCCTTGTAAAACTGGATTGCTTATGTTTTAATAGGTCAGACGTTTCCCTCCCTTTCCTCAAGACGAAGAGGTTACAAATGAAATTTATACTAAATGGACAGCAAAAAGAGTTTGATGACGATCCTGAAGTTTCGCTTTTAACTTACCTGCGCGAGCACGAAAATATTACCTCCGTTAAAGATGGCTGTTCGGGGCAAGCCTCTTGTGGCTCATGTACAGTTGATATTGACGGAAAATCCAAGCTCTCGTGTATTACCCCAATGAAGAAGCTCGCTGAGACGCAAATCACCACCCCTGATGGTCTTGGCGAGTATCGCCGTGAAGTTTTTGCAAATGCCTTCGCAGAAAAAGGTGGCGTGCAATGCGGTTTTTGTACGCCCGGTATTGTTATGCGTGCGAACACGCTTATCAATAAAAATGCCATCCCAACAGCAGATGAGATCAAACAAGCACTCACGCCACATATTTGTCGTTGTACGGGATATGCTAAAGTCGTTGATTCGGTTCAATATGCGGCAGAGGCGATTCGCGAAGAGAAAGAGATCGCTGTGCCGACTAGCGATGGGAAGTTAGGGTCGCGGCATCCCAAATATGAAGCGCAAAAATTGGTCTTGGGCGACCATAATTATACAGATGACATCCGCATGGATGGGATGGTACACGGTGTGCTGAAATTTAGCGAATACCCACGTGCCAAAATACTTGGGATCGACACCCAGGAAGCCGAGGGTATAGTGGGCGTGCTACGCATCTTCACCGCGGACGATGTGCCCGGTGAACGAGTGATCGGCTTGATCTCACAAGATTGGCCCCTGATGATCGCCGTTGGGGAGATCACGCATTACCTTGGGGATGTGCTTGCATGTGTCGTCGCCGAAACGGAGGCAATTGCTCGTGATGCAATGAGCAAGGTCAAAGTCACGTATGAACCGCTGGAAGTTGTTAGCGATATGCACGCAGCGATGACTCCCGAATCCCCAAAGGTTCACGAGAGTGGCAATATCCTCGCGCATCCCGTTTTTGTGCGCGGCAACATGGATGAAGCGCGCGCGAATTCTGCCTTTATTTCAAAAGGTGTTTATGAAACGCAGCGTGTGGAACATGCCTTCATGGAAGTGGAAGCGGCGGTTGCCTATCCCAAAGATGATGGGGTGGAGGTACTTTCACAGGGACAGGGGATCTATGAAGATCGTACGCAGATCGCAAAAATTTTGGGGTTGCCGCTTGAGAAGGTGCGTGTGATCCTTGTGGCAAATGGGGGTGGTTTTGGTGGCAAAGAAGATTTGAGTGTGCAGGGACATGCAGCGTTGGCTGCCTGGTTGATGGGCATGCCCGTCAAAGTGCATCTGACGCGTGACGAGTCGATCATCATGCACCCCAAGCGCCACCCGGTTTGGATGGATTATGAATTAGGCTGTGATAAAGATGGTTTACTGACCTTTATCAAGGCGCGCTTTGTTGGCGACACCGGTGCGTATGCTTCGGTGGGAGCAAAGGTGCTGACGCGCATTGCCAGCCATGCGACGGCTGCTTATCATGTTCCTACAACGGATATTGAAGCCTTTGCGGTTTATACCAATAACCTGCCCTGCGGCGCGATGCGTGGTTTTGGCGTCAACCAGGCAACCTTTGGTATGGAAAGCTGTGTTGATGATCTTTGTGAGCAGGGCGGCTTTGATCGTTGGCAGTTCCGCTATGAAAATTCCCTGAAGGACGGCTCAATGACGGCCTCCGGGCAAATTTTGGCAGGTGGTGTTGGCGTGCGCAAAGCGCTTGAAGCGATCAGAGACGAGTTTTACAAGACCAAGAACGCCGGTTTGGCATGTGGCTTGAAGAATACCGGCATTGGCAATGGGATGCCAGATGAATCATCGGCTCTCATCACGATCGCTGCGCCAGATAAGGTCATTATCGATCACGGTTGGACAGAAATGGGACAGGGTGTAAATACGATTGCAGCCCAGCTGATTTGTAACGAAACCGGCATCCACCCCGATTTGGTCGAAGTACGCGTTGATACGGCTGCCGAGCAGAATGCCGGTATGACCACGGCATCACGCGCTACATCCCTGTTGGGGAATGCTCTGCTGGATGCTTGCAAGAAACTCAACAAAGACCTTGAGAAGAATACTCTTGCCGATCTGGTTGGGAATGAATACTTCGGCGAATGGATCGTTGATTGGACGACCAAACCCGATGCTAAAACGGATAAACCTATCACGCACTATTCCTATAGCTATGCGGCGCAGCTCGTTTCGATTGATGACGATGGGCAAATAGACAAAGTAACCGCTGCGCATGATGCGGGCAAAATCTACAACCCGATGCTTTTTGAAGGGCAGGTTGAAGGCGCTGTCCACATGGGAATCGGCTATGCTATCAGCGAAGATCTGCCAATGGAAAATGGTGTTCCGCTGCATACGAATTTCCGCAAGTTGGGCATTTTGCGTGCTAAAGAAATGCCGCCTGTCGAAGTAATCGGCGTAGAAGTGCCCGATCCGTTGGGTCCCTATGGCGCAAAAGGCGTTGGCGAGATCGGGCTTGTCCCCACAGCTGCCGCAGTTGCAAATGCGCTTTATCAGTTTGATGGTGTGCGCCGCACGAAATTCCCGATGCCGTTGCCGAAGAAACGCAAGCAGCCAAAGAAATTGATACAGCTTTAATATAAGCCTCCATCTAGCCTTCGCGAAGCATATCCGAAGGATGCCCCCGTCGTTTACGGGGGAGGAGCTATTCTCCCCCCCGCAAGCGGGGGGGAGAGGGTGTAAAATAAAAGTAAAAGAGCGTGGATGAAATTTTATCCACGCTCTTTTACTTTTATTCTATAGAAATTAGCCAAATTCGGTAAAGACAACCTTCAAATCCCTACATTTATGTTTCACTTGGTTCTTCTTCTGCATCTTCAACAGTTTCTACTTCTTCCAACAAGTCTTCGCGCAACACAGGCTCTGTGCCCATGATCCCTGATTTGAGATAGCGCCCGATCACGAGAGCAGAAGCAATTACAGGGATAATCACAATCGCACTCAGAATGCCCTGAAGTAGCACGGCCACGATAATAGCAATAAAGACCAAGCCTTCATGTAAATGTACACTGCGTCCCATCAGGCGCGGGCGCAGCCAAATATTCTTTAGATTGATCAAAACCATGTAAATGACGAGCACAAGTATGGCAAACCAGAAATTAGAAAGGGGTAAATAAAGCGAACCCTCAAGCAAGGCCACCGCAATTGCCACAATCGCTGCGATCAAAGGCCCAAGATCGGGAATGATCGTCAATATACCGGCCAAAATACCAATGATCAACGCTCCAGGTAAACCGATCGCCAACCACGAAATCGTAAAAACGACTCCGACAATAAACATGAGCGCAACTTGGCTGCGCAAATAGGCTGCCCAAAGCTCTTTGATTTCCAAAAAGATCATGCGTGCATCACGCCTATATGCTTCTGGCGCTTGGCGGATCAGCAACTCACGCAATTTATCCCAATCCAGCAAAAGATAATAAACAGCCACAACGATCACAAAAAACCAAGCCGCATTACGTGAAGTACTCTCAATAATATGCAAAGCCTGTTCTGGTAAGGCAGTTATAACAGCAAGAACCGAGCTTTCTAATTCAACAAGATAATCACTCGCATCAAAAACAAAGGTGCCTAAACGAATCGGTTCGCTCAAAAAGCGCAATGTTTCTTCATAGATACGCACCAAATCATTCGAGAAGACCTGAATTTGCGCAATCAACTCAGGGACAAAAAGAACTGGAGACGCCAACACCAAGCCCAAAGAAAGAAAATAAACCAGATTTACGGCCAGTTTATGCTTTAGTCCAAAGCGATCTTTCATCAAATTGACAAGCGGCATCATGATATAAGCGATTAATCCGCCAATGACCAAAGGTTGAAACATCGGGCGCGTATACCATCCCAATGTCACAACGAAGATGATTATCAGGATAAAAGTCAGATAACGTGCAGACGCACTCCACTTTTCTCTCATAGATTTGCTTTAACAGCCTCCAAAGTTGGCTCGATAATCGGTGCTTGGACAACGGCTTTCAGCGCGGCATTGACATCTTTGAGACCACTGCCTGTATTCAAAACGAGAACTGGATCATCCGACTTCACAACGCCTTTTGAAATTGCTTCCACCAAACCGGCATAAGCTGTTGCCCCGGCAGGTTCCGCAAAAACGCCAACCCGACCAAGTTCCGCTATAGAGGCGATGATCGCTTCGTCGTTGACGAGTACATACTGACCGCCCGTCTCGGTCGCAGCACGCAGGGCACGCACGCCATCACTGGGCATGTCTACCGAGATACTATCTGCGGAGGTTGTTGCTGAAATGGGCGTGATTTCTTCTGTCCCTGCATTGTAGGCGTTCGCAATTGCAGCAGAACCCTCTGCTTGCACGCCGATGATGCGCGGCATTTGTTTCAACCAGCCAAGTTTTTCTAAATCTTTAAACCCTTTATGAATACCAGAGATGATATTTCCATCACCTACAGAGACGAAGATGGTGAGAGGCTTTGTGTTTTCGCCAAGAGCCTTAAGTGACCATTCCCAGATCTCAAAGGCGGCGGTCTTTTTGCCTTCAACAGTAAAGGGGTTATAGCCTGTGTTACGGCAATACCAGCCAAACTCATTTGCGGCTTTGACTGCCAGTTCAACAGCATCATCGTAGGTGCCATCCACTAACATGACTTCTGCACCAAAGATAAGCAATTGTGCGATCTTTGCAACAGGAGCCGTTTTCGGCGCAAAGATGACCGCTTTCTGTCCAACGGCAGCAGACATCCCTGCAAGGGCTGCGCCCGCATTGCCAGTAGAGGCGGTGACGATCACCTCGGCACCGATCTCTTTTGCGCGGGCAACCAAAATGGCACTCGCACGATCTTTGAAGGATGCGGTAGGGTTACGGCTCTCGTCTTTTAGCCAGAGATTATTTAAGCCAAGTTTCTCTGCCAATGCAGGAAGAGAAAAGGTTGGCGTCCAACCTGCAGCGTAGAGAGGGGTTTCTTCCCCACCAGGGTTGGAGACAGGCAGTAGCGGCAAATATCGCCATAGAGATGTTTCAGTGCGGCAAGTGATGTCGTCGGGGTGATATTTCTCTTTGATTGCTTCATAGTCAAGGAGAACATTTAAATTTCCACCGTCAGTAGGGCAGGTGTAAGTTACTTCTTCGGGAGCATACTCTTTCCCACACAGGGAGCATTCGTAGCCAAGAAAGTTATTCATTTTATTTCACCTTTTTAGAAAATATTGGGTTTCTGTAAATAGTTGATAGAGGCTATTTTATCATTTATAGCGTATCATCTCAATAATTTGGGGTAGATGAAAAAGACCAACCCAAATTGAGTTCT
>JABGQU010000168.1 GCA_018648605.1 Anaerolineae bacterium
ACTCAATTTGGGTTGGTCTTTTTCATCTACCCCAAATTATTGAGATGATACAAAATTTATATACGTAATTAGCAGCAGCATTAATTTGGATGCGTAAAACGGAATCTGAAAATCTCTCTCGTATGTATATCTATCCGTATTATTTGAAAGCACCGAAATCTTTTCTGATTTATTTGCCCAAGAAACACTAAGTTGATCATCAGCGGCAAACCCTTCAAAGTCAACAAAAAACGTTTCTCCTACTCGCCCTTCCCAACGAAGCGAATTATTTTCTGAGTCAGTCAGAATAAGTTGATCTCCTTTTCTTTCCCAACCTTGATATTTAAGCGAATCGTAAGAAATATCCCCCAAAGACGTAGAGATCCAATTTACGGTGATGCTTTCTGGCATTCCATTCTGCGATGAGAGAATAGAGAAATCCAATTTTTGTTCCGGCAATAAAAAAGTTAAATACCTGGGCGAATATGTCCAATTGCTTGTTCCTGCAAACATAAGAAATATACCAATAACTCCCCCCCAGACAAAGACGAGCCATCTTTTTTCTTTAGATATCTTTCTAAACTGCGGATGTAGCCAGAATTCCAAAAGAGTGTAGTATCCAAAGAAGCCAAGCAACCCTGCCAAGCCAGTAAACAAGAATATCCTTTTACTCATAGGTGGAAAAAAATCGATAAGCCCATAACCATAAACGGATATGGCAAATATTATCCCTAAAGTAGATGCAAGGTAGATATGTGGGTTTTTAAAATTTATTTTCCGGAACAGGAACATCAAATAATTACCTTTGAGCGCTACTTTATTGTTTATCCTTCGTTGATTTAGATCATCGTGACGAGCTAAGAGAAAACTTGGTTGGATTTTACCATCGCAAAAAGAGACTTCCCTTGATCTATCTAGACCCAGAGAAGTCTCTTCGAGAGCGAAACAGCTACTTATGAAATTACTATACTGCTTCAATATCCGCATCGATGATAATGCAGAACCTATTTGATAAAGGGGATGCTCAACACATAGCGAACGGGGTTATCTGAAAGCGCGCGCATTGCATTAACCACACCTTGATAAGTACAGAAGATGCCTATCAGGATCAGGGGCATTGGCAAACAAAGCGTCAATATAATGAAGATCGGCGTGTTTTCTAATGCGCTAAGACTAGCTTCATCCATAAATATCAACGCAGCGGGTGCAATCATCAGCAAGAATAATGCTGCGAAAAGAGCCAGCGTCATCGTGATCTGAAAGTTGAGCACCTGCCGTCCCTGTTTATCAATTTTGTAGGATTGGTTTTTCTTCCACGACCAAATCAGCAAAGGAATGATGAAGATACAAAAGATGCTGCTCAGGTGCAAGATGGTGATCCACAAATTTTCATTTGTGGAGTTCTCCTGCATGAAGTCGAATTCGAGGCTATCGCTCAGGCATTGCAGGGTATACGAGCGCGGGTCTACTTCTCCGCCTTCGATACGTTGAATGGTGCGTGGGCTGATCTCACATTTTTCTGCGAGTTCTTCCTGCGTGAATCCTTTTTGTTGGCGCAATTCGGTGACTTTTAATCCTAGATCGGGTTGGTTCATTTTATTTCTCCTTTCGAAATGTAAATCCCATTATAGGAATCGCACTGAAAAGCACCATGTCGTACACACGACACTTGCACGACATTATATCGTAGGGGCGGATCTGAGACCCGCCCCTACGATAAACTATTTCAACATCGGCATCTTGATGCCATGACGTTTCGCGGCATCGATGGCGATATCGTAGCCGGCATCTGCATGGCGGACAACGCCCATGCCAGGATCAGTGGTCAGCACCCGCGCGAGACGCACGGCAGCCTCAGGCGTGCCATCGGCTACAATCACCTGCCCGGCGTGTTGGGAATACCCCATCCCGACCCCGCCGCCGTGATGGAAGGAGACCCAGGTTGCGCCGCCAACGGCATTGATGAGCGCATTCAAGATGGGCCAATCCGAGACGGCGTCAGAGCCATCTTTCATCGCTTCAGTTTCGCGATTCGGGGAGGCGACTGAGCCGGAATCAAGATGATCGCGTCCAATGGCGATGGGGGCAGAAACAATCCCCTTTTCTACCAGCTCGTTGAATTTCAAGCCAGCCTTTTCGCGTTCGCCATATCCCAGCCAGCAGATACGGGAGGGCAACCCTTGCACGGCAACTTTCTCTTGCGCCATCTTGATCCAGCGGTGGAGATGTTCGTCGTCGGGGAAAAGCTCCATAATAGCTTCGTCCGTGCGAAGAATATCTTCTTCGTCGCCAGAGAGAGCCACCCAGCGGAAGGGGCCTTTCCCTTCGCAGAAGAGCGGGCGAATATAAGCGGGGACAAAACCGGGGAAATCGAAGGCATTTTTCACGCCATGATCAAATGCCTGTTGGCGGATATTATTGCCATAATCGAAAACTTCGCTGCCCGCTTTTTGGAAATCGAGCATTGCCTGAACATGTTTTGCCATCGAGGCACGCGCCATCTCTTTGAATTTTTCAGGGTCGGATTCGCGCAACACATCTGCTTCTTCAACACTCACGCCAGAGGGAATATAGAAGAGCGCTTCGTGCGCGGAGGTTTGGTCGGTGACCACGTCGGGGATGATGTTGCGGGCAACCATTTCGGGCAGCACATCTGCCGCGTTGCCGACCAGAGCAATCGAGAGCGGCTTTTTGGCGGCAACCGCGTCATTTACCAAATCCATTGCTTCTTCAAGGGTATCAACCACAACGTCCACGTAACGATCCGCGAGGCGGCGATTTGCGCGGGCAGCGTCCACTTCCACACATAAGCCAACGCCCTCGTTCATGGTTATAGACAGAGGTTGTGCGCCGCCCATCCCGCCTAATCCTGCTGTGAGAACGAATTTTCCAGCAAGAGAATCCCAGCCACGTTGACGTGCCAGCGCACCAAAGGTTTCGTAAGTGCCTTGCAAAATGCCCTGCGTCCCGATGTAGATCCACGAGCCGGCGGTCATTTGCCCGTACATCATTAACCCTTTGGCAGCGAGCTCGTCGAAATGCTCCCAAGTCGCCCAAGCGGGAACAAGGTTCGAGTTAGCGATCAGAACGCGTGGCGCATCAGTATGAGATTTAAAAACGGCGACGGGTTTACCCGATTGGACGAGCAAGGTTTCGTCTTCTTCGAGATTTTTGAGCGATTCGAGAATGGCATCGAAAGATTCCCAGTTGCGTGCGGCTTTTCCGCGCCCGCCATAAACAACCAGCTTTTCGGGGATTTCCGCTACATCGGGCGAAACATTATGCTGGATCATACGATAAGCAGCTTCGATCAGCCAATTTTTACAGGTTAATTCCGTACCTTTAGGGGGATGAACAACACGAGGTTTAGACATGGAGACTCCTTTGAAGGGATTGTTTTCAGTAAAGATATTATACGGCTTAAGAAACTGATTTTGCGAGGAGGATGTTCTTCCGATGAAGCAATTTCTTTGAAACCGAGACCACTTTGTCGAAAAAAAACGCTCCTCGTGAAATCTTTTCAAGGGATACTGCCAAGCTTGGCAGGGATTACCGAGCAGAGTACACTTTACGCTATGAAAATATTCATCAGTCTGAAAGTGCCTCGTGCGGATAAAGAACGCCGCCTCATTGCCGACCTTCTAGTTGCTACCGTTAAATCAGCAGGTCATCAACCTTTTCTGGCTACTGACGAAATCGCCCGTGCAGGACTGACCGCTCCCCAGGATTTTATGCCCTTCGTGCGGCAGCATCTCGCTAACAGCGACCTCTTCATTATTATCTACCATCCCGAGCTACGCGGCGGATTGATCGAAGCGGGCATCGCCTACGAACGCCACATCCCGATTTGGCTCTACCACAAGCCAAACGAGAAGGTTTCTTCCTCAATGCTCGGCTGCGCGGATAAGGTCGTGATCTATCGTGATGTAGGCGATTTGAAAGCAAAGATACAGGTATAATTCTCCCCATGACAGAATCCGATAACCGCCCCCTTGATCCTGAGCCCAAACCCGATGACCGCGTAGACCACGCGCTGCGCCCGCAACACCTCCCAGACCTGATCGGGCAGCACCAGGTAAAAGAGAATCTCTCGATCCTGATCGAAGCTGCGCGCCAGCGTGAAGAAGCTCTCGATCATGTTCTCTTTTATGGACCACCCGGGCTGGGAAAAACCACCCTCGCCCATATTTTGGCAAATGAGATGAGCGTGAATATCAAGGTAACATCGGGGCCTGCCATCGAGCGCGCCGGCGACCTTGCCGCGATTCTGACCAATCTCCGTGCGGGCGATATTCTATTTATTGATGAAATTCACCGTTTGGGGCGCGTTGTGGAAGAAGTGCTTTACCCCGCGATGGAAGATTTCTCGCTCGATATAGTGATCGGTAAAGGTCCTTCTGCACGCTCAATTCGTTTGAAGTTGCCAAAATTTACTGTTGTCGGCGCAACGACACGCCTCGCACTGGTCACTGCTCCTTTGCGGGCACGTTTCGGGGCAGTCTATCGGCTCGAGTATTACGATCTCGAAGCGATGCAAGCCATTGTCACGCGCGCCGCAAAAATGCTCGATGTCCCCGCCGACGAAGATGGCATCAAAGAAATCAGCAGCCGTGCGCGCGGCACACCCCGCGTTGCCCTGCGTCTCCTGCGCCGCGTACGCGATTATGCCCAAGTCCGCGCGGACGGAACGATCACAAAAGACGTTGCGTTTGAAGCGCTGAATTTACTCTCCATTGACCCCCTCGGCTTGGATGATATGGATCGGCGGGTATTGAAAGCCATCATTGAGAAATATCGCGGCGGCCCCGTTGGGCTAAACACCATCGGCGCATCCATCAGCGAAGAACCCGACACCATCATGGACGTAGTTGAGCCATATCTTTTACAACTCGGCTTTTTAGATCGCACGCCACAGGGGCGTGTCGCTACACGTCGTGCTTATGAGCATTTGGGTTTTGAATTTAAAGAAGAAAATCAGCCGAAATTACTCTAACTCCTTGTAGTAAGGGCTTCAGCCCTTATTCTCTCCAGCCTAACCACACTTTCAAAACATGCCCTACGAGTATCAAAAACTTTCCCTACAAGAACGAAAAGCTCTTCTTGAAGAGTGTAAGAAACAAGGATATCCATTACATTCCCCTCATCATCCTTTTCGCCACGAAGGGACATATTTAATCACCGCCGCAAATTACAACCATCAACATATTTTAGAAAATCCAGAGAGACGTACCAAGCTTGAATCTCTTCTACTGCAAAGTTTCCTAGAAATCGGTGTAGAAGTTGTTGCTTGGGTTATTTAAACAAATCATTATCATCTCTTGATCACCGTAGAAAAATTTGATGCTATCTCCGATATTTTAGGCTATCTTCATGGCACTACCTCTCGTCAATGTAATAGACCTCTTGCATAAGTCAATTTAGCTCAAAATTGTAGAGCGAAGCGATCA
>JABGQU010000169.1 GCA_018648605.1 Anaerolineae bacterium
AAATTAAAAGGCCTCCCCTCCTTTTTGCTTACCCCTATTTATTGAGAAGATACGATTTATACAATGTCTAAAAAACTCAACATCTATCTCGAAATCACAAAAAAGAAAACCATCGCCGTAGCACTAAACGCCATCGGCTTTTATCGCATCGGCAAAACCGAAGATGCCGCATTGGCCTCCCTGCTCGAATACAGCCAACGCTACGCTGAAATTCTCAACGCAGGTGGTTGTATCGACTTCCAAGCTCCCGCCAGCCTCGATGACATCAACATCGTCACCCGCTACGAAGGCAACGCCACTACGGCTTTTGGCTCGCCGGGCATCATCCCCGAAGAAGATAAACGCAAGATCACCGAAGCAGACCGCGAGGGCTACGAAAAACTCCTGCGCATCTGCTGGGATGCCTTCGACAAAGCCCTCGCCAGCGCAGAAGGCAAAGAACTGCAAAAAGGCCCGCGCGGCGGCGGGCGCACCCAAGAAAAGATCATCGCCCACGTTCGAGAATCAGCGTTGGCCTACCTCCGTAAACAGGGGCAAAAAGTTCCCAAGGCGTTGCATGAAGACAGGGGAGCGATCCGCATCGCCATTCTGGAAACTCTTGCGCTGGCCGTCAAAGGCGAAGTCCCCGAAAAGGGTCCGCGCGGTGGCGCAATGTGGCCCACACCCTACTTTGTGCGCAGTGTTGTCAGCCATCTCATCGACCATATCTGGGAAATTGAAAATCGCATTTTAGACTGAATTTCGCACAACTTCCACATCCCTCCTGTGTTCTCACCTTTCGATTGACAGTTTACAGCCCCTAGACTACACTACAATCTGTTAAATCATTGTCAGACATTATTGCAAAAAAGTTTTTTTTAAGGAGTTAAAAATGGAGTCAAATAGAGCCAACGATGCCGTTTCTCAACGCATTCAGGCAATGGTCGACCGTGTCACCGACTTGAAAGCACGCGAGCGCTATTTCTATAATATGCCCGTTACAGAATTACGCGGCGGTGCCCGTGCAATCGTTAATGGACGTGATATGGGCATGTATGCCTCTTACGGATATTTAGGTCTGCTCGGCCACCCTCGCATTGGCGAAGCCGCTAAAGCCGCTGTCGATAAATATGGCACTGGCACAAACGGTGTCCGTACCTTGGCTGGCACACTCGACCTGCATATTGAACTCGAACAGACCATCGCCGATTTCAAACATGCCGAAGCCGCTGTCACCTACACATCGGGCTACGCCACTAACCTCAGCGTCATCTCCACTCTTATGGGACGTGGCGATTGGGTTATTTCAGACAAATATAATCACGCCAGCATCGTCGATGGCTGTATGATGTCCGGCGCAATGTTCCGCCGCTTCAAACATAACGATATGGCTGACCTGGAAAAACGTCTCAAACAAGCGCCTTCGGATGTTGCAAAACTCGTCATCGCGGATGCTGTCTTCAGCATGGACGGCGACATCATCGACCTCCCCAAAGTGGTTGAGCTTTGCGAAAAATACGATGCTTGGCTAATGATGGACGAAGCCCACTCTGTCGGCGTGCTCGGCAAAACCGGTCGTGGCATCGAAGAACACTTTGGTCTCGGCGATGTGGTCGATATCAAAATGGGCACGCTCAGCAAAACCATCCCATCAGTTGGCGGTTATGTCGCAGGCAAAAAAGACATGATGGACTACCTCCGTCACGCCAGCCGCGCTTATATCTTCTCCGCCGCGCTGCCGCCTGCACAAGCCGCAGCAGCAATGGAATCTTTCAAAGTCATCCTCGACGAGCCCTGGCGCATGGAAAGCCTTCAAGCCAATACCGACCAATTCATCGGTGGTCTCAAAGCTGCTGGCTTCGATACCATGCTCACCGAAACTGCCATTGTCCCCATCTTATGTGGCGACGATGAACGCGCCTACGATCTCACCGCAGCTTGCCAAGCCAAAGACCTCTTCATGTTGCCGGTTGTTTCCCCCGCCGTGCCAAATGGTCTTGCTCGTTTGCGCTCCACTGTTACCGCAACACACAAAACCGACGAAATCGCCTACGCGCTCGAAGTCATCACCAAAGCCGGTAAAGAAATCGGGATCATCTAGTCCACTTCTTGGGGCGACCGATTGGTCGCCCTTTTTTTATGCGATAAAAACGCGTCGCACCACACTTTGAACTTGCTCCCCTTTAATCGACGCATATTCCAACTCACAACCAATTCCACTAAACACCCCCTACAGGTCAATTATGCCCTCTATCACCCTCCATCTCGGACGCGAAAAATCCCTCTACCGCCGCCACCCCTGGATATTCTCCGGCGCAATCGGTCGTGTTGACGGGGATCCAAAATCAGGGGAAACAGTGGACATACTCGACGCTAAAGGCAATTTCATCGCAAAAGCCGCCTACTCCCCCGAATCCAATATCCGTGCACGCGTGTGGACATTTGAATCTGCTGAGGACGTAGACGAAAACTTCCTGCGCCGCAGGCTCGATGCCGCCATTAAGAGACGCACCAGTTCCACTCTCTCTGAGGGAGAGGGGTTAGGGGCGAGGGCAATAAGACTCATCCACGCCGAATCAGATGGTCTCCCCGGTCTTATCGTAGACCGTTATGACGACGTGCTCATCATGCAAGTCCTGACCACGGGCGCAGAATATTGGAAAGAAACCCTCGCCGATCTACTCGTCGAATTAACCGGTGTCCCCAACATCTACGAACGCTCCGATGTAGATGTACGCAAGCTTGAAGGGCTAGAGCCACGCACGGGCATCCTGCGCGGCAACCCGCCAGAAAAAATCATTTTAGAAGAATATGGGCTGAAATTCAACGTCGATATTGCACACGGACACAAAACCGGCTTCTACCTCGATCAAAGCGAAAGCCGCCATATCGTTGGGCAACTCGCCAAAGATCGTGATGTACTCAACTGCTTCTGCTACACAGGCGGATTCAGCATCCACGCCGCAGCGGGTGGGGCAAAATCGGTCACGTCCATCGATTCATCAGGAGACGCACTAGCGTTGGGTCGAGAAAACGCTGCATTAAACGATCAGCCAGCCGAAATCCACGAGTGGATCGAGGGAGATGTTTTCAGAGAGCTGCGAACCTTCCGTGATTCCCGTCGTGAATTTGATCTGATCATCCTTGACCCCCCCAAATTCGCACCGACCATTTCCCAAGTCAAAAAAGCAACACGCGGCTATAAAGACATCAATCTGCTCGCCTTCAAACTTTTGCGTCCGGGCGGCATTTTGGTCACCTTCTCTTGCTCTGGCGGCGTGGACGCGTCTCTCTTCCAAAAGATCGTCGCAGGGGCAGCCCTGGACGCCAACGTGGATGCGCAGATCGTCCAAAAATTGGGGCAGGGCGCCGATCACCCCATCGCGCTGCATTTCCCCGAAAGTGCTTATCTCAAGGGCTTAATTTGTCTCAAGGCATAGTGTAGAGTGTCGTTTCAGGGTGGATATCAGACCAGGCAAACCAGAAAACGAGTGGGCTAATAATCCGCGTTAGCGCCTCTTCTGCACCAACTTTATAAACCAGCACCGAGCTAATCTTTTCATCATAGATCAATAATAACGATGTCGTGCCGATGTCGTCGTTTATCGTGCCCGCAGCCTTTATACTTTCCAGCGGATAGGCACGCGTTTCTTCCCCGATCTGGATGCCAACTACGAGTGATTTTCTCGCCAAACGTTCATCAACATTCGATGCACCAGTCAACCCTGTACTCCCGCTGAGATAATATCCGCTATAGGGATCAATGATGGATTCCGCATCTCGTCCCATCCGCTCTGCAGACAGGATACGCGCGTGAGTATGAGCTTGCTTCCATTCTCCCCACGTTGTCAACACCGAAGGCAATACCGTTAAATACTCCCCCCGATGTGCTCCCTTAATCCCCTGCGCAAGAAGCTGGCTCCATAACCCATTACTCTGATGGTCGTACATCACCAAGTTATTGTGATATAGATAACCAGAAACACCAAAAGTAAGCTCTGTGTCCTCAACAACGCGTTCAAAGACCAATGCTGAATAACATAAAGGGCACCACGTCACTGCAACAGGTTTCCCGCCAATCACATCGTTGACGATCTCGTGCAAACTCAACAAACGGATAGGGTATGCGCGCGCATCGCCATTGATCTCCACGCCGATAATAATTTCACTATCAAGCCATTCATTGGTTTTTTCATCAACAAATAGGTCGTCACTAGCAAAGATAGCGGGAATATCGCCCGGACTAGCAGCCAGTACCAACTCACCAGGCAATAAACGTCTTGGCCGCAAGGTAGGGGGCGGCGTAAGTATCTCTCTATCTGTAACTGTACCTCCACATGCAGAGAGAAAGATGGTGATAAATATGATGCAAATGAATGGAAAAGAGAGTTTCATCATACTTCTAAGATGGTAGCCTTTTTAGAATTCTTACATAAAGAGTGCGAAATTAAAGCTTGATTTGGCTCTTCATTTTTTGTATACTGATATTCGGACATTGATGTCCAACATTGGAAGCGATGAACCAAAGATCAGTCTGGTCGCTCATCTACCATTACAACAAACATCTCACTTTGTAGAGAATCTTTGGGAAGCTAATAGCGAAACCGGTCCCCTGTGATCGGTTTTTTCTTTTCTATAAAGGAGGAAAATATATTGGGTGATTATCTTTATTCTGATTGATTTAGATTCTAAAAAGAGGAAAAAATGAAAAAGACTATTCTATTGGCTCTAGGAGTAATGCTTGTAATGGCTCTGGTTGCTTTTAGCAGCGTCCCTGCAAATGCAAAAAAGGCTTGTACTACCATTCAAAGTGGTGATCTCGTTGGTTCCGACGGGAATACTCTCTCCGTCGGCTTTGATAGTTGGGGCTACAACTATCAGGGAAAACTTTTTAACGGCAAGTATTGTGATGCTTATCGCGATGCTGCGTGGTGTCAGCCCTATGCAGATGACAATCTGGCAATGAAATGGAATGATGCCTGGCTTTCAAATCAGGATTGTGATGGCGATGGTTCACTGGATCGCCACTTTGGTTTTGATAGTTATATTGGCTCTGGAGCCTGGTTGACCAACCACATGTCGGGCGTTTATGAGGACGATGGGCAAACATGCAAGTGGAATTACTTCGTAAAGATCGTTGCCGCTCCAGCCGATGCTTACGTAGAAGCTGGCTATTGGTACGCCGCAGATGGTGTTGAGATTGGTCCAGAAATCTGGGGGCAATTCGCGATCATCCAGCAGGTGGAAAATGATCCCTGCCTCGGGCTGCATGGATTGCAGTATCTTAGCCCCGTTCGCGCAGGTTTGGGCGGCTGGTGATTTATTTAGATCATAAAGAGAACTTCCGAAGTCTTGTTGAACTGCACCCTATAAACAAGACACAAAATTAAAGCCCCCCCGCTTGGTTACTT
>JABGQU010000170.1 GCA_018648605.1 Anaerolineae bacterium
TAACGATTATTTGCTCAAAGTCTTACAGGCGCAATAATTAGATGCGATTGCCCTAGCCCTCCTCGCGATGACAAAGATTTTGGAGTTTCTTCGTTTATAATTCCTTCATGTCTGTACTTTCTGAAAAAAATATACTGCTCGGTGTGACGGGGTCGATCGCCGCCTATAAAGCTGCCGACCTCGCCTCCAAGTTGACGCAAGCCGATGCGCACGTGGACGTTATCTTGACGCGTGCCGCCGAGCATTTCATTCCCCCGATCACCTTCCAATCACTTACGGGACGAAAAGCATCTACCGATACCGATCTATGGGGCGGCGAAGCTCATATTTTGCACGTTGGGTTGGGGCATGCCGCTGATCTGCTATTGATCGCACCCTGTACGGCAAATACGCTCGCAAAACTGGCACACGGGCAAGCGAACGATCTTTTGAGCATTACCGCATTGGCGGCACAATGCCCGCTTATGGTTGCCCCCGCAATGGATGTAGGCATGTACGAGCATCCCGCCACGCAGGAGAACGTGCGCATTTTGCGTGAGCGCGGTGTCTATTTTGCAGGTCCGGCTGAGGGGCGCATGGCATCTGGATTAACGGGCTACGGGCGAATGCTCGAGCCTGCCGAATTGCTTGGTCATGTGCGTTTGGTATTGGGTAAAAGTGGAAAGTTGGCTGGCAAAAAGATCGTCGTTACCGCAGGTGGGACGCAGGAAGCGATTGACCCCGTTCGCTTTATTACGAATCGTTCATCGGGCAAGCAAGGGTACGCTCTCGCGCAGGCTACCCTTGATGCGGGTGCGGAGGTTACACTCATCTCAACGCCGACGGCGTTGACCGCACCTATTGGCACAAAGGTCGTTTCTGCGTATAGTGCGCAGGAGATGCTCCAAGCTGTACTCGCTGAATCGGCGGGTGCGGATGCGCTCATCATGGCGGCGGCAGTTGCTGATTTTCGTCCGGCAGATGTGGCGGGGAGTAAACTGAAAAAACGGGACGGGATTCCGCAGATAATGCTTGAGGCTGCGCCTGATGTATTGAAGGCGGTGGCAAATTTGGGATCAGGGGCGAATCGCCCACGCGTTGTGGTAGGATTCGCGGCAGAGAGTCGTGATCTTTTGGCGAATGCGGCTGAGAAGTTATCGTCCAAAAAACTGGATTTTATCGTTGCGAATGATATCTCGGCAACGGATTCGGGGTTTGATGTAGAAGAAAATCGTGTTACTTTGCTTTTTGCAGATGGTAAAGAAGAAAAACTCTCGCTGCGTAGCAAATTGGCTGTTGCCGAAATTATTGTAGAAAAAATTATAGACTTGTTGGAGACATAGATGCGCGTATTGGTGATTTCTGATATTCATGCAAATTACACGGCTTTTGAAACGGTGATCGAAGATGCCGGGAAATTTGATGCGGTTTGGTGCTTGGGTGATGTAGTTGGCTATGGACCTGACCCGAATGCTTGTGTGGAGTTATTAAGTGAACAACCGAATTTGGCTTGTGTATTGGGTAACCATGATGTTGCTGCGTTAGGACGAATGCCACTCGAATCCTTTAATGGGGATGCGCGTCGTTCGCTCCTTTGGCAGGAGCGTGTGCTTTCGGCAGATAGTATTGAATTTTTGGAAACCTTGCCGCAGGAGGCTATGGGCGGGGAGCATGTCACGTTAGTGCATGGCAGCCCGCGTGACCCTGTTTGGGAATATATTTTGAATACGCTTTCGGCGCGTTTAAATTTTGATGCTTTTGAGACGGATTTTTGTTTTGTGGGACATACGCATGTGCAGAGTATG
Organism: Anaerolineae bacterium; assembly: GCA_018648605.1. GTDB lineage: Bacteria > Chloroflexota > Anaerolineae > Anaerolineales > Villigracilaceae > Desulfolinea. Next base: position 1,785 of record JABGQU010000170.1, read on the forward strand.
TTCCACATGGATTTGGAACGTGATCGTGTTAGTTTAGATATCCCGCGTGTGGGGCTGCCTGTTGAGCTGAGTGGGCGTGCTATCTTAAACCCCGGCTCGGTTGGTCAGCCGCGTGACCGCGACCCGCGCGCCGCGTATGCGATCTTTGATACTGAAGCCCTCACGTGGGCGCCTCAGCGTGTGGAATATGATATTCCTTCTGTGCAGGCGCGCATCCGCGAGGCGAAATTGCCAGAGAAACATGCTTTGAGATTAGCTGATGGGTGGTAACCCCTCGTCCTCCCAAATGTTGTACGTTTTGGGGGATGCCCGCAAGGGCAGGGGACGAAAATAGTGGGGGAACAAATTTTGGGTATAGGGCGTCTTTATTAGTATGAGAAGAGAAATGCAAAAACTTTTTTTGCAAAAGTATAAAAGGAGAAAAATCATGAAACGCTATTGGATCATTCTCGTCGCTGCTCTCGTTATGCTAACAAGTTGTGCTGGTGCTGCATCTTCATCCCCCCAGTATGACAGCATGGATGAAGGCTTTGCCGTTGCCCCAGGTGCACCGATGGAGATGGAAGTCATTACTGAATCGATGGACGATTCGGCTGGTAACAATTCAGCCGCTTCCTCATCGGTTGAAGCTGCGCAACAGGAACGCCTTGTTATCAAAAATGCCGATCTGACGATCATCGTTGACGACCCCGAAGTAACGATGGCTACGATCACCTCACTGGCAGATACGCTCGGTGGGCATGTTGTTTCATCGAATACTTACCAAGCCTACGCCAATAATGGCGTGCGTGTTCCTGAAGGGACGATCACCATCCGCGTGCCTTCAGAGAGTTTGAACAATGCCCTCGAGCGGATCAAAGTCGATGCGGTTGAAGTAGAGAACGAAAATGTTTCGGGTGAAGATGTTACCGATCGATATGTCGATCTCCAGTCGAGGCTTAAGGCGAAAAAAGCTGCGGAGGCGAAACTGCTTGAGATCATGAACCAAGCCGAAACCACGGAAGATACGCTCAACGTTTATAGTCAATTACAGGTTATTCAGAGTGATATCGAAGTGCTGACCGGTCAGATCAATTACTACAAACGTTCTGCGGCTATGTCTTCGATCAGCGTGCGCGTTATCGCCACTGAAAAATCGAAACCAATAGAGATCGGCGGCTGGGAACTCGGTGAGACAGCCAGCGATGCCGTCCAGTATCTGATCGACTATGCTCAGAGTTTCACGCGCTTCATGATTCGCTTCATCATTTTCACACTGCCAGTGCTTATCACCATTGCGCTGCCCTTCTATCTGGTCTTCCTTGGTGTGCGTGCGCTCGTACGCCGCAATCGTAAGAAGAAAGCTGCCAAGGCTGCCGTACAGGCTGCACCGCCAGCAGAGAAGTAGATAATTCTTCATCCCCTGCTTGCGGGGATGCTAGTAAGACTTTTTCCATCTAACTCCCCCCGAAACGGGGGGAGTACTTTTTAAAGCACAGGTTTTGCTTTATAATCCTCGCCATGCAAAAACTCGCCCACAACGCACAAGAACTTTTCGACATAAAATTGAGCAATAGCCAACTCAAGGCACTCTCTCTTTACGAGCAGGAGTTAATGCTTTGGAATGAAAAGATCAGCTTGACAGCAATACGGGATATAAAGGGGATTCGGATCAAGCATTTTCTGGACTCATTCTCCTGCGTGCAGGCGTGGAATGAGAATCCACCGCAATCGCTCGTGGACGTTGGGTCTGGTGCCGGTTTCCCGGGCATCCCCCTGAAAATAATTTATCCCCGTTTAAAGCTCACCCTTGTAGAATCCGTCGGCAAAAAAACGGATTTCTGCCGTCATATCGTTGAGACCTTAAAACTCCAGGATGTGACAGTCATCCAGGCCCGCGCCGAAAAGCTGGGGCAACAACCCAAATACCGCGAAAGCTTCGATTGGGCAGTCGCCCGCGCAGTTGCAAGGTTATCTGTTCTAAGCGAATACCTGCTGCCCTTGGTCAAAGTGGGCGGCGTGATGCTCGCCCAAAAAGGGGAGAGCGCCCCCGCCGAAAGCCACGCCGCCGAAAATGCGCTGCGCATCCTTGGCGGGCATCTGCGCCAGATGATACCCGTCACCTTGCCCGGCGTAGTCGAAGAACGTTATCTCGTTGTTATAGATAAGATCGGCGCAACCCCCGTACACTATCCCCGCCACGAAGGGACACCGGCAAAGAAGCCGCTCTAATAGAACAAACAAATAAGGCTTGGCTAATCTACGTCACTGCGAGGAGCATGCACTTGCAACGCGGCAGTCTCCTTGACGGTGGTGGAGATCGCTTCGGCGATAAAACTGCCTTGCGATGACGCGCCGCTGTTTTACAACTTCTAAATGCTTCATCCATAAGAAAAAGAAAAAACGGCATTTCTGCCGTTTTCTTTTTTAAATCACTTATGTTACGCAAAAAAGATACTTGTGTTTGGAACTGTCCCCTCTATCCTTGGGACAAAGTGCCCTAAAGGGTATCTCCCCTTGCGAAGCATCCTTTAGGGCAAATTCCAAAAGCGTGGAATTTAGGGGAGAGAGCGCAAATTTCTCTGAAAAACGTACTGTTTCAGTCCCTCCCCCTAAATGCGAAGCATTTGGGGGGAAGCCCCAGCTGCTGTGCTGAGCTTGTCGAAGCAGAAGCGAGGGGCAGGGCGGAACGTTTTAATTTACAATGTCGCTGCGTAACATCAGTATATCAAGCTACTGAGCGCCTGCTTTTTTAGTTGAAAAAGTTAGGTACTGTGGTAGATGGATCTTTAAAGACTGGCTGCTCACAACCTTTTAGGCTTAAGCTCAACTCACGTGCTGTATAGGCATATTCAGCAGGCAAGTTGATCTTGCAATATAGTCTTTCGGCGTAGCCGCTGACGAACTCACAATTGCTTGTTAGGTGATCGCCGATCTTTCCTGTGTACTCCCAGGTATTGGAAGTGTTGGGAATCGCCTTTTCCAGACCGGGTACTCCTCCGGGTATCTTGAAATAAAATTCCAGGGGCTTTTCTCTCATCCAATCCAGATAGACGACCGATATTTCTATGTTCTTGAAAAGATCACAGGATTGTGTATCGCCAGCAGGGGTAGCTGTAGCTAGCTCTTGCATGGCTGTTGGCGTTATTTCAGGAGTTGGCGAAGCTTCCTGACGTGCCGGTGCCGGTACCGCTATTTGAACGGAAGGTGCTTCAACCACTATCGGGGCAGGTGGTGCTACCGGATAGTCGGGACCCCCACATGCTGCCAGCAGGAAGGTGCTTACCCCAATTACGCCTAATATTACTTTTGTGTATGTTTTTTTGCTCATGATAAGGTGCCCTGAGTTCTGCTTGGATATTTTTTTCTACAATTTAAAGATTTCATATTTTTGCTCCACTAGAATATGTTTCATAAAGAAGAAACATTGACAAAATAGTTTGAAATAAATCTAATAAGATAATAACATAAATGGTATAGAATTAGTCCGAATAAGTGTTTATTATAAAAAATCTATCACGCAAAAATATCTAAAAGGAGTTACTAATGAGAGAAAATAACGCTCAAGTTATGTAGTGGACCCATAGAATGGGACAGAAAAAAGATCAATGTTAGGGTAGAACAG
>JABGQU010000011.1 GCA_018648605.1 Anaerolineae bacterium
CTCAATTTGGGTTGGTCTTTTTCATCTACCCCAAATTATTGAGATGATACGAAATGAAGAACAAAGAAAGGTGGCTAGTATAAAACAAGATACCCCATGTCTTTCAAAGCATTACAGCTTCATTGGTAACTGTTTTATGGAGGCAATGATCTAATAACTTGATTTGGTCGCTTTCCCATCAAAAATGGGTAGAGTTATTATTGAGCCAATAGCGAAACCGGCCCTATGGTCGGTTTTTTCTTTTAAGTCCGCGGAGGGACAAAATGAATAAAACAATAAAAATGAAATTTGCTAAAAGGATGACGGCTGTTATGATAGCCGTTTTTCTGGTGTTAGGATTTTTAGGTACAGCCTCAACACCTGTAGAAGCCAATGGCGCTGCGGAATGGAGCTTTGTTTCTATTCCTGATTTACCTGATGGGGCAGTTGCGCGAAAGTTATGGGCAGATAGTCCTGAGAATGTTTATGTATGGATTGAAGATGGCGATCCGCGCGGGATATATCTCTATCATTGGGATGGAGCTGTCTGGGCGGAAGAATTGTCTTTGCCGGGGTATCGCTCTGGACTTATTCATGGAAACAGTGCAGATGATATTTTTGTTTCTGCATCGTGTCCCAGTACAGATTGTATAGGTTTTGAGAAGCCGCGAATGTTCCGCTTTGATGGCATTACATGGGCAGAGTTGACGCTGCCTTCTGGCGTTGGGAATATGGTCCGAGGATTATCTGGCGCACCCGGGGAGATGCAAATAGCTGTGAATGGAACCCCAAGTAACAATCCGAATTTTATCTTTGAGTATGATTACGGCAGCGATACTTGGCAGCAAATTTCAACGACATCCCTTCTTGCCTATGTGAAGGCGATGTATTTCTTGTCAGTTGATGAGGGGTATTACACGGCTTGTTGGGGGCACGCTCGTTGGGATGGGGCTGATTGGGATGCCAAAAAAGAATTTGACTTCTGTGATATTAGCGACTTGTGGGGAACGCGTGATGACTCAGGGCAACTTCACTTATACACAGTGGGAAAAAACAATTTTGGAAATGGTGTCCGGGTATGGAAATACACTGAGAATCTTAATCCTGATTTGCTCGGGACCTTTGGCAGCAAATGTGGCTTTGTTTTTGGTGATCCGATTAATGGCAGTTTTATCTGTGGCGGGGTCTATCATATTGGCGGCGCCGCAGGAGTATGGGGCTCTGCTTGGGATGATGTATATGTCGTAGGGTATTTAGGCTCCGACTTTGACACACGGGGGCGTGTCTATCATTATGATGGCGTATCTTGGCAGCGATTGACAGCATTTGGTGATATTCCATATGCGATGAGTGTCGGGGGAAGTGGACCAGATAACGTATGGATTAGTTTGCAAGATGGACGTTTGTTGCACTATGGTCTTGTTAATCAGGCACCTGTTGCTGGTGCTGGAGGAACCTATATCTCCGATGAGGGCGCTACTTTGACGTTGGATGGCTCAGCTTCTACAGATGCTGATGACAATATCGCTCTCTACGAATGGGATTTAGATAATGATGGACTTTATGATGATGCTACGGGCATGACCGCTGACTTTAGCTTTGCTGATGATGGTGTGTATCCAGTAGGATTGAAAGTAACAGATGATTATGGTGCCTTCGATGTTGATACAGCTGAAGTTACCGTGCTAAATGTTGCGCCAACAATTGAGATGGTCACGATCCCTGTAGAGCCAGTTCAGACAAGTATAATGGTGGAGGTAAGTGCCCTTATTGCAGATGTAGGGGTGCTGGATACACATACCGCACTTTGGAGTTGGGGAGATGGCTCTACAAGTGCAGGTGTGGTTTCCGGATATGACGTTACGGGTTCTCACACATACAATGTTCCTGGACTGTATTCGGTTATTCTCTATGTTGAAGACGATGATGGTGGCTTTGCAGAAGAACTTGCCCAATATCTTGTGGTCTATGATCCCAAGGTAGGATTTGTAACCGGCGGCGGGTGGATCTGGTCACCGGAAGGGGCATTGGCATTGGAGCCGGCGTGGAGCGGAAAGGTTACCTTTGGCTTTGTAAGCAAATATGTCAAGGGCAATATTCCACCGGTGGGTAATACCGAGATCCGCTTGCAGACCGAGACGATGCAATTTGCCAGCACCTCTTATGATTGGTTGGTAGTTAACGAGAACCAGGCAATTTTTACAGGAAGAGGTATGTTGGATGAAGTGCCTGGTTATGGTTTTCTGATCGCAGTGACGGATGAATTGCCCAAAGGGAATAATGGTGCAGATAAAATCCGCATCAAGATTTGGGAACTTGTTACAGGCGATCTGATTTATGATAGCCAATTTGGTGCCGCGATAGATTCGGCGCCGACGGTGCTTCTTGAAGGAGGTACGATCGTTATCCATAAAGCGAAGTAGGAAAAATTGACGAAGTTAATAGTCCCTGTTTTAAAAAGAACAGGGACTATTGATTTAAATATATACTTCCACCACATCCCCAACCTTTGCTCCCACCTTCTTCGCCGCACTCCCATTCACAACAGCAACTTCCAAATACCCGCCGCTATCGCTCAACGCGACCAGTGTGCCGACTTCACGATGCCCGTAAGATTTTACGAGTCCTTTGATCTCATGCCCCAAAATGCGAATTATTGGATCACCTTCGATTTGCTCGGTGCGTAAGTCTGTGCGGATATTGCCGAAGTGGTCGATCAGGGTGATATGCGCCAACCAGCCCGTATCCGTTTTTTCGGGCGTAGATAATCCTAGCAACGTGGGATTGCCAATCGGTGTGCCCAGCTCTTCGAGCGGGACTCCCGCTGCCAAATGCGCACCAACGGGCGCGAAAAGATCACGTCCATGAAAGGTGCCGGTGATGCTTTTTAGCCAGTAATCGGGATTATCCAGATCGACAAAGGTCATCGGTAGATGTTTCTCTTCGGCAGCCTGTATGAGCGGCGTGAGCAAGCCGTTATCAGGGGCGACGTACCGCTGCATCCCCAATTGGGCGGCGATCGCCCGTCTTTTTGTCCCCACGCCAGGGTCCACCACTGCCACATGTACCGTTCCCTCAGGAAAAAATGGGGCAACCCGCGAGAGCGTGATTGCGCCTTGCAGCACATTTTGGGGCTCTATCTGATGTGAGAGATCGGCGATTTTCACATCGGGACAAATGCCCCAAATAACGCCTTTCATCACGCCGATAAAACCGTCTTGTGTGCCAAAATCTGTTAGCAGTGTCAGTATGCCCATATTTGGCTACTCCTTTTTAATGGTAGGATAAAGTATTATTTTACTCGTTTTGCGAGGTGACTTATGTCTGAAACAGAACGTACCCCCAAAGAAATTCTTACTGAAATTCACACAGGTTTGCGCGCGTCAAAAGCTGAAGAGCGTCAGGAGAGCCTTACTGCATTGAACACGCTCGCTTATAGCAGCGGTGCGATCTTGCGCGAACTTGAGAAGATGGCGCTTTCAGACCGCAGCAAAGCTGTGCGCGAGACCGCTTTAGAGACTTTGCAGACGCCGCTTTATCGTCAGCTTCAAACACGACAGGCGCGTTTGCCTCAACACTCACGCCGCATGATCGTGGATGAGATCGCCATCTGGGAGAAGGATGGATTGCTCGATGAGTCGCGCTCGCAAATCTTGCGCCAACGATACGATTTTGACCTGAAACCTGCTCCCGTTGACCAAAAATCTGCCCTGTCCCAGCCGCAGCCCGCCAAGCCAAAAGCGACTCTGGCGCAGACTCTCTTCAGCGAGACGAGTATCAAAGTGGCGTTATATTTGGGGGCATTTTTCATCGTAGCAGCAGCAGCGATTTTTGCGGCTATTTTTGAAGCCTTGCGCCTGCCGATTTTACTCCTTTTCACATTGATCTTTGGCGGCGGCTCATTGGTCTTGAAAAAGAAATTGCCACAGCCAAGTTTTACACTTTTTATCATCTTCTCGGTGCTTCTGCCGATTGATTTTAGCGTTATCGCAGATACTCTTATTCTAGATGGTCAGGGAATTTCTATTTACTGGATGATCGTCTACCTCCTGATGACTGGTGTCTGGGCCTTCGCCACCTGGTTCTTCCGCTCGCGTTTCTTCAGCCTGATGGCACTTGTTTCTGTAGGTGTTTCATTATTTTATTTGGCGAATCTTTTCAACGATCCGCCAGTTGATCTTTATCTGCTGCTACTTTCACTTTCCGGGTTAGGGAGTTTAGGGGCGGTCAAATTGCTTAAAAAATGGCAGGATGAGCAATTTGCTCTCCCACTTTTCTGGCTGACACAGGCGCAAGAGATTGTGCTGCTTATGATCTCGTTTTTTGCCTTTCTCTTCCATTATGATGATCCGTCTTTTGAAAATGTCTGGTGGCTGGCGACAAGCGCAATCTGGTATCTGGGCGCAGCGTTTTATCTCTTGAGCAACTGGATAAAAAAGAATTTAGTTTTCCGTGCATTGGTGATTATGTGCATGATGCCGCTTGCCTGGCTTTTTATCAACACTTTCGATGCAAACGAGAATGCTCAAGCGGTCAGCTTTCTCGTCTGGGGTGTTCTTTTTGCGTTGAGTGGAGAAGCTTTGGGCACGCGCAAGGAAGGTAAATTTCATGAATACGGGCAATTGCTGATCTTAGGTGCTGCGCCTTTAGTGGGTTTGTCGGCTTTACTTGGTTTAGCCCAAAGCGAGAATATGGGATTTTTACTCTCATTAAGTGTGGCGATTCTCTACACACTCTTGAACGTTTACCGCTCCCGCCTTTGGATGTGGGCTTATGCTTTGGTCGCAACACTTGCCGCGTATTTCCTTTTCTACGAATTGGATTTCATGCGAAACCGCGAATTCTTCTATGGTTTCAAGTTGCTCATCCCCGCGCTGCTTTTGCTCTTGCCCGATATGATCTTTAAAAATGATTTCATGATCAATCTTTCGTGGCGCTTGCCGCCACGCCTGCTTGGGGCAGGGTTGGTTTTGGTCAATACCATCGCCATACTGGATGTTTCCAACGAGAATCTCTGGAAAACGGCCCTCATCTTTGGCATTTATGCTCTCTTGGGCATGGGCTACGCTCTGCGCTATTTCCCAGAGTATGCTTATATCGCAAGTGCCGCCTTTGTCCTGATGCTGGTCTATATCTTGCGCAACCAAGCTGCTGAGCATTGGATCGTCCCGCTGATCTCATTGGCGGTGATTTTCTATTTCGTCGGGGTTGGGTTAGCACGTTTCGAGCGCGAAAAGTGGGCGCGGGTCTATATCATCAGTGGCTTGGTGCTTGGCACACTGGTCGCATTGAGCGTCCCCTTTGAAGATTTGGGCGTTAGCAAGAGCATTGTCGTTGTCATCGCGGCGGGGCTTTTCACTATCGAAGCTTTTCGCAAGCGCAATCTCTGGTTGGGTTTCCCCGCGAATGCCCTCTATTTGATGGCATATTTCATGATCCTGCTCAATTTTGAGATCGACCAGCCGCAGTTTTATTCTGTCGCCGCAGCAGGCTTGGGGATGCTGATGCACTATCTCCTCGTGCGCGCAGGCAGTAAAACCAGCGCCTTCGTCACGGGGATGCTCTCGCAGTTGATTCTACTCTCCACGACCTATATCCAGATGCTCTCAGAAGGAGAGTTTGTCTATTTTGTGGTGCTTTTCTTTCAGGCGTTGGCAGTGCTGATCTATGGGATCGTTATCCGCTCTCGCAGCATGGTTGTCACGCCGATCATTTTCCTCGTCCTGGGTGTGCTGACGATCGCCCTCAATTTGCTCGGAGAATTGAGCATCTTCCTGATCGGCTGCACTGGTATCTTTTTGTTGTTATTCGGGATTGGCGCGCTGATCCTGCGCGAGAGATTTGCAGAACTCCGTGAACAATTGGATGATTGGAACGCGTAGCCGCTCTCCTTTCAAATTGCTTCCGCTATAAGAAGACCTCCGAAGTTGCCAAAACTTCGGAGATCTTTACGTAGTGGGTCAGGTCGGACTCGAACCGACAGCCGACGACTTATGAGGCCGCTGTTCTAACCATTGAACTACTGACCCATGAAAACAAAAAAACGCTCCCACACGGGGAGCGTTTTGAAGAAAAGAGAGTCTTCTCGTCTTAAAGCACCACAGCCCGGCGGGTTCGTCGGTTATGCAGGGATATGCTTATCAGAGAGAAGGTATGTTTCATGATGGGGAGATTATACACGAAGATTGTCGAGACTACAAAAATCTTTAAGATTTTTGTAGTCTGTGTTTATCCCCAAACTTCATATACCAATTTCGGCAAAATCTCACCCGATTTGCCATGTAGGGCAAAGTCAACATAAGGCGTGAGTGGGGTTGGGTCAAGATTTACCTCGACGACTGCTGCGCCTTGTCGATGCGCTTCCCCGGCAAGTGACGCGGCGGGCTGCACCAAGCCCGATGTGCCGATCGAGAAGAAGATGTGGCAATTGGCAGCGGCTTCCAGCGCGGCGTCGAACGCACCCAGCGGCAGGGATTCGCCGAACCAGACTACGTCTGGGCGCAGGTAGGCGCCACATTTTTCGCAGCGGGGAACGCCAGTGTCATTGCGAGGAGCATGCTTTTGCGAGGCGGCAATCTCCTTGTGCATAGAGGGAGATTGCTTCGCTTCACTCGCAATGACAGGCTCTTCCCACTCATCCACTACACCGCAACCATCATAGCATTTCACCTGTTGAATATTGCCATGTAACTCCAGCACATTTTGACTGCCAGCCTGGCGATGATAGCCATCCACATTTTGGGTGATGAGGGTGAAGCTGGAGACGCGATGCTCCATCTCGACGAGGGCAAAATGACTGGGGTTGGGGGTGGCTTCAGCAACTTTATTTCGCCGCATCGCGTACCAGTCCCAGACCAGCTTGGGGTCACGAGCGAAGGCTTCTGGCGTTGCCAGGTCTTCAGGGCGGTATTTTGACCAGTGTCCATCTTGAGCGTCACGGAAGGTTTTTAATCCGGATTCGGCAGAAATCCCTGCCCCTGTAAGCACTGCAATACGAGTCGCCTTTTTGAGAAATCGAATTAATTCTGCGGAAATTTCCATCTTTGTTTTCCTTTTTTCCTGTATACTTGCTGGGCTAATTTTACCGTAGAGATGATGATTGTCACTTGGCTAAGTTTGTTATTTAGGATATAAGTTGTCGGAAATCTATAGTTGAGGTATTTGGATGCTTTTATTGGATGTTGAAAAAGGGGATTGGGTGCGTATTGTGCGTTTGGATGGGGGGGCAGGCTTGCAAGATAAATTGACACAACACGGGCTATACCCGGGCGATTGTGTACGTGTTTTACGTACCGCGCCTATGGGTGGCCCTTTACTAGTAGATGTGCATGGGCGAGAAATTGCATTGGGGCGTGGCATTGCCGGAAAAATTCTTGTCGAGGAGTCTGAATGCGAGTCGCTTTAATTGGTCAGCCAAATTGTGGCAAGAGTACTCTTTTTAATCAGGTAGCAGGCTATAAAGCCGAAACAGGGAATTTTACTGGAACAACAGTTACATTTACGGAGAGCAGTGTGCGCGTTGCGGGGGAAGTCTTGGAGTTGGTTGACCTGCCTGGTACTTATACGCTGGCGGGGACAAATCCTGCTGAGCGTGAAGCCAGCCGTTATTTGCTCTCAGAAGAAGTGGATGTGATCATCAACGTTTTGGATGCATCGCATATCTCGCAAGGACTTGAGCTAACCCTCGAGTTGCTGGCGATGAAGATGCCTGTGGTCGTTGCGCTGAATATGATGGATGAGGCTTCGCGTTTGGGGGTAACAGTGGATGGTCCCGCATTAGAGGAGAAATTAGGTGTGCCTGTGCTGCCTTTGATCGCTAGCCGTGGGCAAGGTGTGAGCAATCTCTTTTTGACTGCGCTTAATCTCGCAAAATTGGCGCACGTGGATACCAGCAATTACCTTCTTCTCGCTAAGGATAACCGAACGGCGCGCCATCTTCAGGCAAGAGCATTGGAGAAGGAGTTTGTAAAGCGTGGCGAACGTCGGTTGAATTTACGTGACCGGATCGATGATTTTTTGCTGCATTCTTTGTGGGGATATGTAGGTTTGGTTTTGATCTTATATACTTTCTTTCAGCTCGTTTATGGTATTGGAGTCTTGGTCGAAGCGCCGCTACTGGCGATGCTGGATAATGCCACGCAGGCAGCAATTACTTATTTTGGGGCAGGAGAGTTTCTAACCGAAGTTATGGTTGGCGGCTTGCAGGGCGTTATTGCGGGGGTTGGTATTGTGCTGCCCTACTTGGTGCCATTTCTTTTAGGGTTGGGGTTGCTCGAGGATATTGGTTATATGTCTCGGGTTGCCTTTTTGATGGACGCGCTCATGCATCGCATCGGCTTGCATGGTAAGGCAATCGTTCCCTTTATTTTGGGCTATGGCTGCAATGTGCCGGCTGTTATGTCTACGCGTGTTCTGGATGACCCGAAAGAGCGATTTGTAGCAGCCGCTTTAGCGACCCTCGTTCCTTGTGCGGCAATTCTTTCGGTAGTTTTCGGTCTGGTCGCATTTTATATGGGACCAATGGTCGCACTTATTCTTTATCTTCTCAATATTTTTGTTATTGCACTGGTAGGGCGGATTCTTACTGCGATGATTCCCGAAGATACGCCCGGGCTTATTCTCGAAATCCCGCCTTATCGGATCCCGACCGCGCGTACAGTCGTGCAAAAGGCTTGGTTCCGTATCAAGGAGTTTTTGGTTGAAGCCTGGCCCCTGCTCATTGCAGGAAGCGTACTTTTGTCAATCGCCAATTACTTCAATTGGGCAGCGAGCATCAATATGCTCGCACGCCCCATCACCTGGATTTTGGATCTGCCTGCTGCAACGGGCGTTCCCTTGATCTTTGGCATCTTCCGCAAAGAACTTTCTCTCGTCATGTTGGGGCAAGCCCTCGGCTCGATGAATTTTAGTGTCTTGCTCACCCCCGTGCAGATGATCAGTTTCACCGTTTTCGTGATGTTCTACATCCCCTGCTTGGCAACTCTCGGCGCGCTCCGGCGTGAACTTGGTACTCGTGATATGCTCATCATTTCTGCCCTAACGATAGTCATCGCAACGGTTACTGCGCTCTTTTCACGAGGTGTGGCGACGATCTTTTTTTAGCACTAAAAGGTCTTAAAAACCCTTAGCGCCAGCAAAGGCTTGTGACCGTTTTGTCCCTGTGCTAGAATATTTCCAAACCTAGACATTGGGAGGCGGTCCGTATGTTCAGAAGAAAACTTTTCGTTCCTTTAGTCCTATTCGTCTTTTTACTCGTTAGTTGTAGAGAATCTGGCAACTCCAAAGCTCCTTCTGTGGTAGGTTCTACACCAACGCTGCCTCCTGCACCAATAGGGTCGCCTACGCCCATCCCCACCCCCACACTTATCCCCATTCAGGAAATTCAATTAGCCGGTCAACTTGGCGGGTCAGCATATGCGGTTGCCATCCAAGGCGATTATGCTTATCTTGGAATGGGGCCTCGCTTATTGGTTTTGAATATTACCAATCCAGATAAAATTTCTCTTGAGGGACAGACCGAAATTTTGTCTGATACGGTGAAAAACCTGACGGTTCTTGACGACTATGTTTATTTGGTCACAGGCAAGGGTGGATTTCATATAATTGATGTCAGCCAGCCTAAAAATCCTGAAAATATTAGTTTCTATGATACATCAGGAGAAGCTCTGGGAGTTGCTATACAAGATTCATATGCCTATATAGCTGCCGGAGATGCAGGCTTACTGATCTTGAGTGTACAGGACCCTGCAAACCCTGAAGAAGTTGGTTCATTTAACCAGCCACTGGCGTCCACGGTGAAAGGGATGGGGCTGAAAGGCGTCTGGATTTGGGATGTTTCTGTAGCCGGAAATTATGCCTATCTCGCAGCAGGAGAAGCCGGTTTGCGTATCCTGGATATTAGCCAGCCCGAAGAGCCAATTGAAGCTGCTTTGTTCAATCGTGATATTGCCTTGCGTGATGTTGTGGTCGCTGGAGATTACGCTTATGGCGTGGATGGTGAAACAGGTATTTATATCTTCAATGTGACCAATCCTGAGCGCCCAACCAAGCTCGGTTTTGGGAAAGCTGAAGGCGATATGCAAAGCATCTCTCTGGCAGGCGATATGGCGTATCTGGTGGATTTGGAAGGGCATCTTTATTTTTTCAATATTGAGCATCCTCATGCACCAATTCAGATTAGTATGTATGAGGCGGGCAGCGCAGGTTATGGCGTTGTCGTTGCTGAAAATTATGCCTACCTTGCCCAAGGTGGGGCGGGATTGCAGGCACTAAATATTGAAGATGTGGCGTTGCCAGTCGAAGCTTCCTCTTACAAAAGTGTTGGGTCGGCGGAGAATATAGCGGTTACGGAGGACACTGCTTATCTAGCAGTGGGCCAAGCAGGCTTGGGGATCGTGGATGTCAGTGATCCTTTCCATCCATTAGCTAGTGGGAATTATGAAGCTGTTGGTGTTGTTCGGGACGTGGAAGCACAGGGCGAATATATTTATCTGGCGGTCGGCAAAGAAGGTTTGCGTGTCTTGCAAGCAAGCGACCCTACGCAGCCTGAAGAGATCGGTTCGTTTATGCCGAATGGCAGTGCGTGGGGTGTCAGCACGATAGGGAGTGCAATGGGCGATTTTGCCTTGCTCGCTAATGACCTTGGTGGGATCTATCTGATCAACGTGTCTGATCCAGCGAATCCCGTAAAGTTTGCCTTTCAAGATTTACCAGGGCGTTCTCATGATATTGCGCCTACAAATGATTATCTTTGCTTAGCAGATGGTACAAAACTCCGTCTCTTGGACATTAAAAACCCCCTTGATCCCGCAGAAGTATCTCTCTACGAACTCAAGCAACAGACCTATGGGATTGCAGCTGTGGGTCATCATGCTTACCTAACCTTGGGAGAATCGGGATTGGTTGTTGTTGATATCTCCGATCCACACAGCCCAGAGGTTGTTAGTAATTTTGATATCGTAGGGCTGGCGCAGGGCATCGACATTGAAGGCGAATTTGCCTATATCGCCGCAGGAGATGCGGGCTTGGTGATTTTGCGCTTGCCCTTAGACTTATTGCAGTAATGCAATTCAAAAGCCCCTAAAGTTTTATCCTTTAGGGGCTTCTTTCTATTTCAAAATCTCAACCGCAGCTGCCGCCATCAACGCCGCGGCACGAGGCAATGCATCTTCATCAATATCAAACTTCGGGTGGTGATGATCGTAATCCAGGCCTTTCTCTGTATTTGCTGAACCAACAAAGAAATAACAGCCTGGCACCTTCTCAAGCATGAATGCCATATCTTCCGCGCCCATTGTCAGATAATTTCCTTCATCGATCATTGTTTCAGGGAAGATATGCCCCGTTGCTATCCGTACCTTTTCGGCAATTTCGCTTGCGTTAATCACCGCGGGCGAAATCTGCTTTAAGTTGATTTCAGCAGTGCAGCCCATTGCCTTCGCCATATTCAATACAATCGTTTCAAAACGTTCCAGGACGATTTGACGGACTTCCGGCTCAAAGGTGCGGATCGTGCCCGTCAGCTCTACTTTGGGCGGGATGACATTGAACGCCTCGCCCCCCTTTATACTTGCCACCGTTAAAACAGCTGGTTTCAGAGGGTCGACATTTCTTGCCACCACACTTTGCAGCGCGCTAACGATCTCCGATGCCGCCAAAATTGGATCGACTGAAACCTGCGGCATCGCCCCATGCCCACCCTTCCCGTAGACAGTGATCTTGAAATATTCCGCGCCTGCCATCATCGGACCTGTGCCAATCCCCAGCCAGCCAAGGGGCTTGCTATTCCATAAATGCAAAGCGAGCGCCTGATTTACCTTCGGGTTTTCCAAGACTCCCTCATGAATCATTTGTCCTGCCCCGCTTCGGCCTTCTTGATTGACGACACCCTCTTCGGCAGGTTGAAAGACAAACTTCACACTCCCTGCCAAATCATCACGCATCTCGTTGAGCATTTTTGCAACCGTCAACCCAACTGCTACATGACCATCATGTCCGCAAGCGTGCATCTTGCCCGAGATCGTAGATGCGTATTCTGCGCCCGTCTCCTCCTCGATAGGGAGCGCGTCCGTATCGAAGCGTAGCAGCAGCACGGGGCCTGGCTTGGCACCTTCGAGTAACGCGACCACGCCTGTCTTGGCGATACCAGTAGCTGTTTCTAATCCCAGCTCACGCAATTCTTTAGCGACGATGCCTGCTGTGCGGATTTCTTCAAATCCTAGCTCGGGGTGCATATGAAAGTCACGGCGCAAAGTTTGAGTATAGTTGAAAAGTTCTTGTGCTTTTGCTAGAAAATCAGTCATCTTTTACTCCCAAGGGCAAGTTGTGGTTTCATAGATATTATTGCTATTGTAATTTTGGTCAGGGGAAATACATTGGAATTCTATTGCGACACGGATATTGACGCTATCGCTAGGGATTGGGTTTGATGTTGCGCTAAATTCATTTCTGTAGATTCCCATCTCGCCAGTGGCGTATAGATTGGTGCTGAGATCTTGATAATTTCCATTCATGGCATCTGCCCAAGCGTAAAGTAGGCGGCTGTGAGAAGCGCTACCGTTCATTGCTGGGCACACCAATTGCGCACCAGGGCAATTGTCCGGGCGGTTTTCAAATTCCCAGTAGTAAACTGGATTTGCTGAGAAGGAAAATGAGATTGCTCCGTTTTCATAATTACCATCGGTGTTGAACTCAAAGTTCTCACCTTGCACAAGTGTGGGAGAGCAGCAACGTTGATCGTCATCCCAAGTTTTGGCTTCTTGATAATAACCATTACCAGTGTTTTGGGGTTGAATGCCCCAAGTGCCGTTACTGTTTTCTGAGAGAATGAGCATCTGCGTCATAGCGACTTCGTAATATTCGCCCCACCAGTAACACGGAGGGAAACCTCCTTCTACAGCCCATGCATCGCTGCCACAGTTGCCCTCGATAGCTTCTTGATCATAAATCAGGTTGACGATGATGAAGCCCATGCTCCTGCCTGATGGGTTTTCGTTCAATTGGGGTTCAGAAGAGTTTTCATCTTCTTGGTTTTCTTTCAGATCATCTTCAGGAGCATTTTGCGATATTCCTGAGCTTGAACAGTCTTCGGCACAATTGTTTATGTTTTCAGGGCCATCGCAGACGTCATCCCCGCAACGGTTTTCGCTTTGGTGGTCTGGTGTTTCGTTGTTGTCGTTGCTTGTAGAGCATGCGGTGCCTAAAAGCATGAATAAAGCTAAAACCAGCAATACGCGTTTCATTTTCTTCTCCTAAATCGATGGTTACAAAGAAGCGCAACATACTTTTTTAGTATGTTGCGCTTTGGGATTGAAGGTTTATTTCCTCCAGCGTAGGACGCGGAAGTGTTCTTCGTACCGCGGCGCGTCTTCGGGGCTAGTGCCCGTTTTTGCGCGTGTTTTCATGCGCTCTTTCATTGCTTCGGGGTCTCTCACTTGAGACTGATGCTCAAGTATGGCGTTGATTTTTGTTTGCCAAGTGTCAGTCACATCGATGGTTGTGTTTGGCTCGCGGGTTAGGCTGATCCAGACTTCGCTGGGTTGGTGGGGAGCATAGCCCTCGGAGAGCAATTCGGGGAAGAAGAGATGACTGCCAGCGGCAGGGAAGACGGCATCTAGCACAACTTGGCCGGCGGCACGATGGTCGGGGTGGTTGACGGGGTAGGTTTCGCTGGGGAAGAGATTCGTCGGGTCGCAGGTAACCAAGATATCGGGCACGAATTGACGGATCGCTCTGGTTACCGCACGCCGTGTGTCCATATCGGGAACAAGATAACCGTCCGGGCGATCCAGAAAGTGGACTTCCTTTACGCCGATGATCTTGGCTGCATTTCCTTGTTCACGATGGCGGCGCTGACAAAGGTCATCCGTTGAAATATTTGGATCATCGCTGCCTTTATCTCCGCAAGTCAGCAGACAGTAGGTGATTTCGTGTCCTGCCTTGGCCCAGCGTGCGAGGGTTGCGCCGCAAAAGAATTCGGGGTCATCCGGGTGGGCAAGAATTACGAGGATTTGTTGCGGGCTTTCCCATGAATCAGGGTCAAGCTGGAGCATCTTGCTTTTCTTCTTCGCTCGTGTGCTTTCCGCAGCTACAATTTTCGCCACAGGGTTCTGCTGCTTTTCGCCGCAGGGCTTCGCGCTCGTCCCAGGGTTCAATTTCGTCTCGATGGAAGGAGTGGCGTGCGCCGCGCACTTCGTCATCCAGTTGTACGACAACGGTTTCGGTGAGGGGCATTAGATCGACAACGCGACCTTCGCCTTTGGGCGTGACCACGCGTTTTTTACGTTTTGGCATGACCTTGCGTGCTGCAGCATAGGCTTCGTATTCATAGATCAGACAGCAGCGCAAACGCCCGCACATGCCTGTAATTTCAGATGGGGCAAGCGAAATACCTTGAGCTTTCGCCATTTTGATCGAGATGGGGCTGAAGTCTGTCAGGAATTTAGTACAGCAGCGTGTTTCGAGACCACATGCGCCCAAACCGCCAAGTATTTTCGCAACGTCGCGCGGGCCAATTTGGCGCATTTCTACTTTGGAGGCCTCGTAAATATCTTGCATTATTTTACGCAAATTATTTACGTTTACTTTTTCATCTTCTTCGCTGCTGTATAGATAGGTTAAGCGTGAGCCGTCGTAATTGAATTCGGCTTTGACGATCTTTACGCCACGGAGCTTTGTTTCACTCACTTTTTCACGACATGCGACCATTGCTTCAATTTCTTTTGCTTGCCAGGTTTGTGCCAATAAGAGGTCGCGGGGCGTGGCGAGGCGCAATACTTTTTTCCAGCCACCTTTAGGTGTTGCAGGTGTTTCTTCAAAGCGTTGAATGATCTCGCCGAGATGTTTTCCGCGTGCCGTGTCTACGATGACATGCTCGCCTACTTTAACATTAGGTACATCTTTTGAATCGAAATGATAGGTCTTGCCTATTTTTGTGAATCGGACACCGATGATATGTGATTGCATAGCCGCTATTATACCGTAAGCAGAAAAGGACGAGGGATAATACCCCGTCCTTTTTTAGCCCTGTTTGGTATGTCTTTTCGAGCCTCGATGTTCAGGCAAAGACATACGTGTGGGGTTTAGTCAGTGATATTGATCTTTAAATTCACTTTATCGCTGTTCTCTTCGAGAGCCGCTACGCTGATTGCTTGTGCGACAGTTTCGGCAATTTCTTGCATCGCTTTGGCAGCATCTGAATCGGGTTGGGCGATGACAGCAGGTTGACCCTGGTCGCCAGCCAAGCGCACAAATCCGTTCATGGGGATGGAGCCGAGGAAGGGGATCTCAGCAGCTTTGGCGAGGGATTCGCCGCCACCTTGACCGAAGACATCGCCGACCATATTTTCGATGACGCCCAGCAAGGGGACTTCGAGCGTGCGGAACATACCCAGCCCGCGGCTTGCGTCTTCCAGCGATACAGCTTGGGGCAGCGTGACCAGAATTGCCCCACTCAGTGGGAAGGATTGGGCGAGCGTTAATGGGGCATCGCCGGTTCCGGGGGGAAGATCAACGATGAGATAGTCTAGCTCACCCCATTCCACGTCTGTCAGAAATTGGCGAATGGCAGAGTGCAACATCGCGCCACGCCAGATGAGCGGTTGCCCGGGTTTGACGAGGAAGCCCATCGACATTACTTTGACGCCATGCGCTTCAGCGGGGATTAGTTTTTCTTTGGTGGAAGGAGGAAGTTTATCGATTCCCATCATGGTGGGAATATTGGGGCCGTAAATATCTGCATCCATGAGACCAACGCGGGCACCACTTCTGGCGAGGGCAACGGCAAGGTTAACGGCAACTGTTGATTTGCCTACACCACCTTTACCGGAACCAACTGCAATTGCGTTGCGGATCGGGGCATCCACTAGTCCACGCAAACGCCCGTCGTTGGGGACGTCCGCATCCATTTTGATATTGATGGTTTTTACACCGTCTACTTTTTCGACTGCCTGACGAGCATCGGCTTCGATCTTGCCCTTAAGCGGGCAGGCGGGGGTGGTCAGAAAAATGCTGAAGCTAACGGTGTCGCCTTCGATGACCATATCGCGGATCATGTTAAGGGAGACGAGGTCTTTATGCAGATCGGGGTCCATTACATTGCTGAGGGCGGCGAGAACTGCGTCTTTAGTGATTTGAGTCATTGATTACCTTCTTGAAATAGTATGGTGAAAATGATTTTGCGAGGAGAGCGATAGCTCGACGAAGCAATCTTCTCGAATATGAGACTGCTTTGTCGCAAGAGCATGCTCCTCGCAGGGTCATATAATATGTAGATTTGATAAATGTTATTCTACCAACAAAGTCTTAACAGGAAGTTAGAAAAAAGCAGGTTGGAGAGAAATCGACTCTCCAACCTGCTCGCATATACAAACCTTTACTTGTGATCTATTGGGCTGCTTTTGCCGCACGTGCCGCAGCTTTGGCTGCTTTTGCTTCTTCTTTGGCTTTTCGCGCTGCTTCTTCGATACTGTTGTTGATCGGACGAATTTCAGCATAGTAGGATGCGGGTTTCATCAAATCTTCCAGCCCGTAAACGGTGCGTCCGTAAGAAGCGATCTCGTAGTCGTGATCCATCTTGATCGCGTCGAAGGGGCAGTATTCGGAGCAGAGACCGCAGTTCATGCAGATATCTGCGTCGATGGTGAAATCGGCGGGCGCGGGGACGGGACGACCCGTTTTGGGGTCGCTCGTGCGCACGATCCAGATGCATTGCGGCGGACAGACTTTGGCGCAGATGCCGCAGGATGTACAGCGGATCTCGTTGCCTTCTTCAGTCTCATCATAAACGAGGAAGGGGATGAAGCGAAATTCTTCCGGCACGGGCAGTTTTTCTTCAGGATATTGAACGGTGAAGATACCACTTGCATCCTTGCTGGAGCGGTGGGCAAGCCCCTCGGCAGTATAATAACGTTTACCGAGCCATTTTAGATCGTCCACATAGGTGTTGACAAAGCGTTTTAAGGTGACGCCTAAACCTTTAAGAATACCTTTTCCATACATGGTCTCTTCTCCTATCGGTCTGTTTCGCCGAGCACGATGTCAATCGAGCCAAGCACTGCGACGACGTCGGCAATTTTCAGTCCTTGACACATCGGACCGAAGGCAGTCAGGTTGATGAATGATGGGGCGCGAACGTGGTAGCGATAGGGATTTGCCTTCCCATCAGAAACAACATAAAAACCAAGCTCACCTTTCGGGCCTTCAACACGTCCATAAGATTCACCAGCGGGGACGCGTACCTGATATTGCGGTTTGCCAGTTTGGATAGGACCTTCAGGGATTTGCTCAACAGCCTGCTGGATGATACGCAATGATTCGCGGATCTCGTCGAGACGGATGATGTAGCGGTCGAAGATATCGCCATTTTGACGGACAGCCACATTGAAATCGAAACGGTCGTAGATGCTGTAGGGATCGGCGCGGCGGATATCGTAAGGGACGCCGGACGCACGCAGCATTGGGCCTGCTGCCGAGTAACGAATTGCATCTTCGGCTGAAAGGTAGCCCTGCCCAACCGTGCGCGAACGCAGGATCTCGTTATCGCTCAGGAAGCGATCCATCTCGTCCACTTTGCGCGGTAAACGTTCAAAAGCTAATCCCCTGATCATCGTAAGCGCACCCTCTGGAAGATCGCGGGCGAGTCCGCCAAAGCGGAAGTAATTGCACATCATGCGCGATCCACTAACCATCTCGAAGATATCCAGTACCAATTCGCGTTCTTCGATCGCATAAAGCGAAGGGGTGAAGAAGGCACCGAGATCATTCAGGAACATACCGATGGCGAAGAGGTGATTTTGAACACGAGTTAGTTCTGCCATCAGCACGCGGATATATTCGGCGCGTTCGGGCACTTCGATATTCATCAATTTTTCGACAGCTAGCGCATAACCAAAGTTGTTCGACATCGAAGAGAGATAGTCGAGACGGTCGGTGAAGGGCATATTCTGAAGATAAGTGTTGCGTTCGCCGATCTTCTCGTGGTTGCGGTGCAGGTAGCCCATCACGGGTTTCATATTCATGATGGTTTCACCATCCAGCGTGGCTGCGATGCGGAAAACGCCATGTGTGGAGGGGTGTTGCGGGCCGAGATTGACGGTGATGTGGTCGGTTTTCAAACCGGAAGTATCGGTATCTTCGTATTTGGCGAGTGAGCCATAGAGGGCATCTTCGCCTTCGGGAACCCATTTTTCAGGGTCGAAATTTCCGGGATATTTGACGTTGGCTTTGTAGTCAACTTTTTCTTCAGAACGATAGAAGTTGCCTTCGGGCCAGCGTGATTTGAAAGGTTTTACATCGGCTTCGTAGTAGGCTTCCTGCCAATCTTTGCGCAGGGGATGACCATCAAAACCTTCCCAGAGTAGGATGCGGCGCAGATCGGGATGACCGGTGAATTTGATGCCCATCAAATCCCATGCTTCGCGTTCCTGGAAGTCAGCGCCGGGGAAAACGTCGTATAGTGAAGGTACTTCGGCTTTGTCTCGGGCGACTTGAACTTTATAAACCAAGCCTGCGCCGCCGATGGTTTTATAAGCATGGTAGACGACTTCGAGCATCTCTTCGGCAACGTAGTCAACGCCAGTAACGGAGGAAAGATAGTCGTAACCAAATTCGTCGCGCAGAGCAGTCGCAAATTCAATCAGCTTGTCAGCATCAACGATATAGCCTTCAAAACCTTTACGCTCGTCAGCGACAACGCCTTCGGGGAAACGGGATGAAAAATCGAGGGTGGGGGCTTCTATTGGAGTTGCCATGATTAAGCCTCCTTGCCCGCATCATGAATGGCGGGAATATCGCGTTGGTAGATCAAGTCGGGTCCCAAAATGGGGATCGGCACTGCTGCCAATTCGCCTTTTTGATACCAGCGTACTTGTTTGATGGATTGTGTATCGATCAATTCTTGAAGTTTGATAAGACCATTGATTAATGCTTGCGGGGTGGGCGGGCAGCCGGGAACATAAACATCCACGGGGATGAGCTTGTCCACACCAGAAACGACGTTATAGCCCTCTTTGAAAGGGCCGCCGCCAGAAGCGCAAGCGCCCATAGCCACAACGTATTTTGGCTCAGGCATTTGGTTGTACAAACGCACGATGGTCGGTGCCATTTTCTTCGTCACGGTGCCAGAAACCAGCATCATATCTGCCTGACGCGGGCTGGGGCGCATAACTTCCATCCCGAAGCGGGAGAAGTCGTAGCGGCTGGCAGCCGTGCAGATCATTTCAATTGCGCAGCACGCCAAGCCAAACATCAGCGGCCAAACGGACGAGCGGCGTCCCCAGTTATATATGCGGTCCATCGTCGTGATGGAAACCACACCCTGCATATCATCAGGGATCTCATAGCCGGGGGAGTTCAAGTCTTTATTTTCCATGAAAATACTCCTCTTGATGAGTTACCGCGTGTTTTCAAAACACTTGATAACTGTAGATTACAAAACTTCTTCAAACCAATCTTGATAAATCGCAAAAAGGATCTCTTCGTTCACAAGCGCAGGGTCATCATCAAATTCCGGCAGGGCCAATGTCCACACTTCGATCATGCCGAGCGAGACCTTTTCCAAGTTCACAGCGGGGTGTGTCTCTTTTAGGGCAAGAGCGATTGCGTATGTTGATTCCCAAGTCAGTGGATTGGTCATAGTTTTCCTTCTTTATAGCACAGGCGATTATAGTAGTCTGTACCTCATTGGTCAACGCAGTTATGCAAATATATATTTTCAAAACAAAAAAACATGAGTATAATCACGTCATCACTATGACAACCAGAAGACAGCCCCTGAGCGGAGCGACCGACAGGGAGCAAAGTCGAAGGGCGCCTTTTGCAGAGATCGCTCTTCGACTACATATTCTCGCTCTCGCTCGATATTTCGCCCAGAGACTGAATGCCTATGACCACAGCCCGACAGAAAATCTTCACTTACATCAGTAAAAGACGTGCCGTTTCAGCCGCTGAAATTGCCCGCGATCTGCGGATGACCCAGGCGAATGCTCGCCATCATCTTTCTTTATTGCTTAAAAATGGACAAATTGAGATCGTCGGCAAGCGCAGCGCAGGGAAACGCGGGGGACGTCCTGTTAATATCTATAGCGTCAGCCGCAACCTGCTTGGGGATGGCTTGCCCGCGTTATCTCATCATTTGCTCGGCGAATTGCTCGATTTCGCCAAACCCCACGAAAAACGGATGCACCTTACCAGTCTTGCCAAACGCTTTATGGATATTTCCCCACCTGCAATGGGTTCATCTCTAATGCTTCGTCTTGCCGCGACTGTAAAGCGTTTGAATGAACTCGGTTACCGATCCCGTTGGGAAGCTCACGCCAGCGGACCGCGCATCATCCTGGGGCATTGCCCCTATGCCGCCATCATTGAGAAACATCCCGAACTCTGCGAGATGGATGGAGCCTTGCTCAACGAATGTCTTGGCGAGCATGTTGAGCAAATATTCAAACTCGAAGGCGCCGAAAGCGGACGACCTTATTGTGTCTTTGCGATGGGATAAGAAAAGGTATACTATTGCCACTATTTAATTAGACCAATTGGGAAAGGGAATAAAAAATGAAAAAATCAGGATTGATCATCGGCGGGATAGGCTTCGTCTTCTCTCTCGCAGTCACGTTGCTCAGCCCCATCTTGTTGCCCTGCATCACGCCCATTTTAGGCATTGCAGCGGGCTATATGGCAGATATTTTTGATCTCCCGCTTCTAAAATCAGATGCGATCAAAAAAGCCGCCAAAGCCGGCGCATTAGGCGGTGTCGGGATGCTTGTCGGGCAGGTTATCGGCGCTATCATCAACGGCGTGGCGGTTGGCCCCGAAGGCGTCGTTATGGTCTTGTCAAGCTTCGGCATCCCTGCTGGCAGTCCCGCAGCACTTGCAAAATATTATTGGACAATGATGTTCGTTGGCACAGCTTGTATCTCACTCTTTAACATCGCCTTAATGGCTGGTTTAGGGGCATTGGGTGGCCTGATCTGGTGGGAAGCCAATGGTAAAGAAAAAGCCGCCAAAGCACAGATCACCGAGAGCGAAGAAGTATGAAAACGATCGGTCTTCTCGGCGGGATGAGTTGGGAAAGCACTGCGCTCTACTATAGGCAGATCAACGAACTAGTCAAAGAAAAGCTTGGGGCGCTTCATTCTGCGAAAATCGCTATGGTCAGTGTCGATTTTCAGGAGATCGAAGAATTGCAACACAAAGGGCAGTGGGATGCCACGGGCGAGATATTGTCGAAGGCTGCCGAGCAAGTTCAGGCGGCGGGCGCCAACTTTCTCCTCATCTGCACCAACAGCATGCACAAAGTCGCCCCGCAGATCGAGACCGCCATCGACATCCCCATCCTGCATATCGCCGATGCAACCGCTAATAAGATCAAAGCGGATGGTATCCGAACCATCGGATTACTGGGCACACGCTTCACAATGGAACAGGATTTTTACGCAGGACGGTTGCGAGACACACATGGCTTGAACGTGCTACTGCCCCTAAAAGCGGATCGTGACCTTGTCCATCGTGTGATCTATGAAGAACTCGTCTTGGGCGTAGTGCGCAACGAATCCCGCCGAGAATATCTGCGCATTATGGACTCGTTACGCGCAGAAGGTGCAGAGGGCGTTATTGAAGGCTGTACGGAGATCGTCATGCTCGTTCAACAAAAAGATACTGATATTCCCCTATACGATACAACGTCTATTCACGCTGAAGCCGCGGTTGAGATGGCACTGTCTAGTGACTGAAATTTATTCAAATATGTCTTTGCGAGAAGGGTTTTCGTCTGAGGAAGCAAGAGGGGAGATTGCTCCGCCCCGACAGGCTTCGGATCTCGTATAGACATATCATTGTTGGTTCTGAATAACACATTTCCTATTTATTATGCAAAAAATTCAAGGCGCACTGCTAATCATTATTTCCTCCATCGCTTTCGGCACAATGGCAGTTCTTGCGCCCTTGGCTTATAAGGCAGGTGCAACGCCGATCACACTGCTCTTTTTGCGCTTCCTGATCGCAGGCATCATCATGGTCGGCTGGATGCTGGTAGCACGCATCCCTTTTCCGCGCGGCAAAACGCTGCTGGGGTTGATCTTGATCGGCGGAATTTGGTACGTCGCCCAAACGCTGGCATATTTCACCGCGCTCTCCATGACAGCTGCCGGCCTGGTCGGATTGCTGCTTTATCTATACCCCGCCGTTGTTGCGTTGATCGGAGCGATTGCGTTTAAGGAGCACCTGACTAAACCCAAACTTGCTGCGTTGGGATTAGCACTGCTTGGCACCGCTTTCACCCTCAAGCCCAATGGAGACGGTTTCTCGCTGGGCGTTCTTCTTGCCCTGACAGCGGCTGTTTTATATGCAGGCTATATCGTTGTCGGCAAAATACTGATGGAAGATGTCGACCCGCGTAGCGCAACGGCCATCATTATGCTCTCGACGGGCGTATCCTTTGGCGGGATCGTCGCTTTGCGTGGCTTTCAGCCGCCGAGTGAGATATCCGGCTGGGTCGCCATTGCAGCAACGGTGCTTTGCTCTATCATCGCGTTGGGAACATTTTTTACGGGGCTTGAGAAGGTCGGCTCAACCAATGCTGCCATTCTCTCGACCATAGAACCTTTTGTTACCGTCGGGTTGGCAGCCTGGTGGCTTGGCGAACGTCTGGATCAAATCCAATTATTGGGGGGAGTCTTGATCTTGCTGGCGGTCGTTTTTCTCACACAACAAGAATTAAAGAAAACATAAAATTCCGGAAATATTCTGAGGAAATTCTTGCCGTAGAAAAAGCAAGGCGAGCCATCGGCTCGCCTTCTAAAATTAATTTTTTTCTACCACCCAAAAATGCGATAGTCCAAAAACCTTTAGCGGTGTCTTCTCGAGAAACTGCATGGCCCAGCGCAAAATTTTCCCCGCAAGACCTAGCCGCGCAATGATATTGTCATACGCACCGAAGACAACTGTCCGCTCGATAAATTTGACCGACAGGCCTTCGAAGAGTTTTGCCATGTCGCGGCGAGTATAGACCTCAACATGTGGGGCGAGTTTGTCGCGCCATTTGCGCGGTAAATAATTCACCAGCGGGATATTGCCAAAGCGATATTTCCCACGCCAATAAATCCCATGTGTTTCAAAGGGATAGCCACGATTCGGCACGAAGATCGTCGCTCGCCCGCCGGGCTTCAGCACGCGCACCATCTCACGGATCGCGGCGGCATCGTTTTGGACGTGTTCGATAACTTCATGACTCAGGATCAAATCGAAGGAGTTGGATGGAAAAGGAAGTTGTTCTCCGGCAGCATTCATAATGCGCGGCGAACGTGACCCGGCATCTGCTGCCCGTTCAAAATCGTATTCCAGCCCCGTAATTATTCCATTAAAAGGCGCGAGATGTTCTACATACATCCCCACGCCGCAGCCGTTCTCGAGGATGATTCCGCGAATGCGTTCTCCGGCAGCATCGACGATCATTTGCAGGCGACGTTCTTGCCCCGCACGCCAAACGTAAGAGGGTTCGCCGCGCAGGGCGGCTTTGTCAAGGTTTCGTTGACTCATTCTTTTTGCCCCCAGTGGATTGCGACCGTCCCGAACATCTTCACCGAGAAATTAATATTTTTGAATCCAGCCACTGCCATATGCGCAGCGAGTTCTTCTGCGCTGAGAAAGCCTTTGGTTGAATCGGGTAGGTAGGTGTAGGCATCACGTTCGCCAGTTAATAAACTGCCGAGAGCAGGGATGATGTAGTTCAAGTGAATATTAATGAAGGGAGTGAGTATATTCTTACGAGGGCGTGTGGTATCGAGAATAACGATCCGGCCGCCGGGTTTGAGCGCGCGGTATTGCTCATTGAGCGCGCGCGGCACGTCGGTTACGTTGCGCATCAGGAAGCCGGAGACGATCGCATCGAAGCGTTCGTTCGAGAAGGGCAGGTTGAGCGCATCGGCGGCAGACCAATCGAGTTGACCGTATTTCTTGCCAGCACGCATCATCTCGAGGGTGAAATCTGCTGCGAGGGGGTGTGAAGCGGGTTGTTGCCGAAGGGCTTCTCGCGCCAGATCACCGGTACCAGCCCCCAAATCCAGGAGTGTGTCATTCGCATCCAAATGCGTATGAGCGATGACTTCTTTTCGCCAGCGAATATCTTGCCCGACGGTCATTAGCCGGTTCATTAGATCATAGCGGCTCGCTATTTTCGTGAACATTTTTTGAACGCGTTCTGCGCGCTCTTTTCCTGAGTATTCGAGTGGGGTAGACATGGCGGCTATTATACTCGTCTTGCGGCTTTTTTGACTATGTGCTAGAATTCCGAAACCGTATCAATATTGAAAGCACCGAGAAGTGGGCAACCCCCACTTTTCTGCTTGTATGGGAGATTTTTGGGGAGCGTGAGTAATTATGACGAACGATTTTATAAAAGCCTTTAACGATGTATTAGAAGATAAACAGCTTCCAAAAGAAGTCATTTTGGAGGCTATTGAGTCAGCGATGGCTTCGGCGTATCGGCGGGCAGTTAATGCCTCCAGTGCGCAAGAAGTGATCGCCAAAATTGATTCAGAGACCGGTGAAGTAACTATCTTTGCTGAAAAAGAGATCGTGGAAGATGTGCAGGATGAACGCACAGAAGCCACGCTCGCTGATGCTCTTGCAGTTGACCCCGAAGCTGAAATGGGAGGGATGGCACTTGTTGAATCCACTCCTGCTAACTTTGGGCGTGTTGCCGCACAAACTGCACGACAGGTGATCCAGCAACGGATCCGTGAAGCGGAACGTGCTGTGCAAGCGGAATACTTCGAGCGTCAGATCGGTGAGATCATTAGTGGTACTGTGCAGGCTGCTGGCGGACGTCATGGTGTGACGATCGGCTTGGATATGAAAGCCGAAGGCACGATGCCGAATAACCAGAAAATCCCTGGCGAACGTTTCCGTGTTCATGACCGTGTACGCGCAGTTGTGTTGGAAGTGAAAGATTCGCCGCGTGGTCCGCAGATTATTCTCTCGCGTGGACACGGCAGTTTCCTGCGCCGTTTGCTTGAGAACGAAGTGCCCGAAATTTATCATGGTGTGGTCGAAATTCGTGGCATCTCCCGCGAGCCGGGACGGCGTGCAAAGGTGGCGGTTTCCGCTACGCAAGAGGGGATCGATCCCGTTGGCGCATGTGTTGGTATTCGTGGTGTCCGTATCCAGAATATTGTGCGCGAACTCCATAACGAAAAAATTGACATTATTGAGTGGAACGCTGACCCGGTTGCTTATATCTCCAAGGCGATCAGCCCTGCGCGCGTAACCGGTGTTTATCTTTCTGATCGCCCCGATGCAACACGTACCGCAACTGTCGTCGTGACGGAAGATCAGCTTAGCCTGGCTATCGGGCGCGATGGGCAGAATGCTCGTCTCGCAGCGAAGTTGACCGGTTGGCGGATCGACATTAAGAGTCTGGTTGAAGCCTCAGCTGATTCGTTGAATAAATTACAAAACGATGCCGAATTGGCAGAGATCTTGCCAAAGGCAGTTGAAGAAGCGCCTGCAATAGAAGCTCTTTTGGCTAAAAAGACCGAAGGGCGTTCGCTTTCGCCAGAAGAATATCAACAAATGTCGAATTTCATGGATCATGTTGAAAAACGGACCATCGAAGTTCAAGCTGAAGCCGATCAAGCAGAGCAAGAGCGTTATGCAGAAGCTCGCGCAGATATTGCTCCGGTAGCTTTCGAGATGATGTTGGCTGATACTGAGATCAAAGAGCATATTTTTAATATTCTCTTTGAAGCCGAATATGAAACCGTTGGTGATCTGATGCTGGCTTTGCGCCTTGATCCCGATCAGGTGTTTGGCTTGCCTGGCATTGGTCCGAAGGCAATTGAGAATATCACTGAAGTTTTGGCTGTGCTGACCTTCCCCGAAGCCGAACCAGAAGCGGTTGTTGAAGAAACTGCCGAAGAAACAGAAGAAGCTGAGGATGGGGTTGAAACGGAAGCTGTTGAGGCTGAAGAAACTGCTGAAGAGACAGAGCAAGTTGATGTTGAGTCCGAGACGAGTGAAGAAGATGAAGCAGCACCTTCTATGGATGAAGTTTTCGCAGTCCAACCGGATATGTTGCCTGCTTCCGATAAAGAAGAAGAAGTTGATCCTGAAGAGATCGCTAAAGAGAAAAAGAAACGCAAGAAGAAATTCGTCAAATATGAATTTGATCCCGAGCTTGGTGAAGTGGTTGCCAAGAAACGCCGCAAGCGCAGCGCCAATGATTGGGATGCCGAAGAAGATTGGTAGGCTTTCTCGGTGAATAAGAAATCTCCCCGACGTGGGCGGCATATTCCCCAGCGAACTTGTGTGGGATGTCGTGAAATGCTTGAGAAGCGAGCTTTGGTCCGCGTAGTACGCAGCCCAGAGGGGGTGCAGATCGATCTATCGGGGAAAATGCCCGGGCGAGGTGCCTATTTACATGACCGTATCTCATGTTGGGAAAGCGGTTTGAAAGGTGCCCTAAGCAATGCTCTTAAGGTAAGTTTTACAACAGAAGAACGAGAAGCGTTTCAGAAATTTATGCAAACGCTCTCTGCTGAAGATGAAAATGAGAACTAACGATATGTGATCTGTCTTTTAAGAGACGGCATCACATAGAGAAGAGGTGGTTTATGAGTGATGACGGACAAAAAATAATCGAGATACCTGCCGGGATCGGTGTTCGCGATCTGGCAGAACGGATGGACTCCAGCCCGATCGAGATCATCAAAATTTTGATGACCAACGGTGTGATGGCGAGCATTAACCAGCAGATCGATTTTGATTCAGCTGCTATTGTTGCGGCTGATATGGGTTTTGAAGCGGTTCTTGAGAAAGTAAAGGAAGAAGGCGCAGAAGCAGAAGCGGATGTGGCGCATTGGCGACAAGTGATCGCAAATGAAGATAATGCCGTGCTGGAAGATCGCCCTCCTGTTGTCACCATATTGGGTCATGTAGATCATGGCAAGACGACACTGCTGGATGCGATCCGTGATACAGAAGTGCAGGCTGGCGAAGCTGGCGGCATTACGCAGCATATTGGTGCTTATCAAGTTGTGCAGGATGGGCAGACTATCACCTTTTTGGACACACCCGGTCATGCTGCTTTTACAGCGATGCGTGCGCGCGGGGCGCAAGGTGCTGATATTGTTGTGTTGGTTGTTGCAGCCGATGATGGTGTGATGCCCCAAACTAAAGAAGCGATTGCGCATGCTAAAGCAGCGCGTGTTCCGATCATTGTTGCCTTGAATAAGATCGATAAGGGCAACGCAAACCCCGAACTGGTTAAAAAACAATTATCGGAGAACGAGTTGGTTCCCGACGAATGGGATGGCGATACTATGGTCATCCCTGTTTCTGCATTAAATAAAAAGGGCATCGAAGATTTGCTAGAGGCTATTCTTTTGGTCGCTGATAGTATTGATATCCGTGCTAACCCTGCAGGCGATGTTGTCGGCACGATCATCGAAGCGGAGTTGGATAAAACACGCGGTGTTATGGCAACATTACTTGTTCAGAACGGTACGCTAAAACAAAGCGATATTGTTGTTGCAGGCGGTGTTTATGGACGTTTGCGCGCGATGTTTGATTATCGCGGCAAGCGTGTCGAAGAAGCTCTCCCTTCTATGCCGGTCTCTGTGATGGGCTTGAATGAAGTCCCCAGTGCAGGACAGATCTTTGAGATCGTTAAGGCTGAGAAAATTGCACGTTATCGTGTGAAAGAGTATGTTGAAGAGCATAAAAAAGTAGCTCAAACAAAGAAAAGTCTCTCTCTTGAAGAGCTCTTCGCGGCATATCAAGCTGGTGAGGCAAAAGAACTACGTCTGATCATTAAAGCTGATGTACAAGGTTCCCTTGATCCTATTGTGGGTGAGATGAATAAGCTCGGCACCGGCGAGATTGGGATCAAAGTGCTCTATGCCGAAACGGGGAATATCGGCGAGAACGATATTACTCTGGCAACTGCATCGAATGCGATCGTGATCGGGTTCAATGTGCAGGCGGATGTAACAGCCCGCCGACTTGCAGATCGTGAAGGTGTTTCCATCCGTCTTTACAATATTATTTATCGTATTGTTGAAGATGTTGAAAAAGCACTCAAGGGTATGCTTGCCCCTGTCTTTGCTGAGAAAAATGTTGGCAAAGCCGAAGTTTTGGCTGTTTTCCCAATTTCGAAAGTTGGCAAGATCGCAGGTTGTCGTGTGCGTAGCGGTATTATTCGCCGTAATGCCCTAATGCGTTTGAAACGTGGCGATGACCTTATCTTTGAGGGTGAAGTTTCCTCGCTGAAGCATGAAAAAGAGCGTGTTAACGAAGTGCGCGATGGCTTTGAATGTGGTGTTGGTTTGAAAAATTTCCACGATATCGAAGTTGGCGACATTCTCGAATGTTATGTGCTCGAAAAAGAGGCGATAGACTAAAGATTATGCCTTCTGAAATTCGTTTGCAGCGCATCGCAGATCGTGTAAAAAGAGAACTTTCTGAAATGCTTATTCATGAGATAAGCGATCCACGTGTGCAACAAATTTATATTACCGATGTAAATATTGATCGAGAATTGGCGTACGCGAATATATACGTTTCTGCCATCGAGGGATCAGAGCGCGCTAAAGAGGTCTTATCTGGCCTCGAGAGCGCCAGTGGATTTATACGCCGAGCTTTGTCGCAGCGCGTGAAATTACGCTCTTTTCCCCATTTACGTTTCCATTGGGATCCAACCCTTGAGCAGGCAGACCGGATCGAGGAGATTTTTGCCTCTATCCGCGAAGATGACGAACGCCGCAAAACAAATAACGAAAAGACTGATTAGGTAGGAATGACAGAAACCAACGACGCGTCTATTAAGCGGCGTTTGGGGGAAGCCGAAAAAATATTAATTACCGGACATATCCGCCCCGATGGGGATGCGATTGGCTCTATGCTTGGTTTAGGGCTGGCTCTTCTGGCGGCGGGTAAAGATGTCCAGATGGTTTTGCCAGAGGGATTGCCAAAGGCCTTTCGGCATCTTGACGGCAGTGATCTGGTAAAAAAAACAGTAGAAGGTTCTATTGACACCTTCATTGTCGTGGACTGTGCAGATTTTGAGCGCGTTCATGAAGATTTGAAATACCTCGACATTCCCTCAATTAATATCGACCATCATATTACCAATCAGAGCTATGCCGAGATAAACCTCGTTGAAGCGGATTCTGTTTCGACGACCTCGATCCTGACGGAGCATCTGCCTGCCTGGGGGCTGGAGATCACGTCTGCTGGCGCGGCTGCGCTCCTGACAGGCTTGATCACGGATACGCTTGGTTTTCGGACATTCAATATGAATCCCAAGGCTTTGCGTCAGGCTGCGGATCTGATGGAATTTGGGCTTGACCTGCCCAAACTTTATTATCAGGCACAAGTGAGCCGTTCTTTCAAAGCTGCGCTTTATTGGGGCGCCGGTCTCTCCACCCTGGAGAGGGATGGACAAATTGCCTGGGCTACGCTAAGTTTAGAAGACCGTAGAGCTGTTGGATATCATGGCAATGATGATGCAGACTTGATCAATATGCTTTCGGCGATCGAAGAAAGCCCAGTTGTGCTGGTTTTTGTTGAGCAGCCACATGATAGAGTTAAGGTCTCGTGGCGGGCACGCGGTGAAAGTTGGGATGTAGCTCAGGTGGCGGCTGGTTTTGGGGGCGGTGGTCATCGCGCAGCTGCCGGGGCGCTCATTGAAGGTTCTTTGGACGAGATCAAACAGAGGGTCTTGGGTGCGACACGCAGCATCCTGTAAGAATAAGTAATTTTAGATGAGATATTTATCTTATTCATTTAGAAGAAATAACAAAAAACGGAGGAAAATTCTATTATGAGTGGTCAAGATAGAAAAAACGCAATTTCTGGTGTTCTGGTTATTGATAAACCGACCGGGATGACCTCGCATGATGTTGTCAATGTTGTCCGTCGTGGCACGGATATTCGGCGTGCCGGGCATACGGGCACATTGGATCCGCGTGCTTCGGGCGTGCTGGTTGTGCTGGTTGGTCCGGCTGTGCGTTTGAGCGAATATATTTCGGCTTCTGATAAACGCTATCAGGCGATCATTCGCCTTGGCACGGCAACCGATACCTATGATGCAGAAGGCGTCTTCACACGTGATGAAGCTACAATTGATGTGACCGAAGAGCAATTTGAAGAAGAATTAAAGAAGTTTGAAGGCGAGATCGCGCAAGTGCCGCCGCCTTATTCTGCTGTAAAAGTAAATGGGCGCAAAGCCTACGAGATGGCGCGTAAAGGTGAAGAAGTAGAACTCGAGCCTCGCATGATCCAGGTGCACCATCTTGAAGTTTTAGAATGGGCAAGCCCCGAAGTTGTGGTGGACGTGCATTGTTCTTCCGGTACATATATCCGCTCATTGGCAAATGACCTTGGTGAAGTTTTGGGTTGTGGTGCCTATTTGGTTGGTTTGCGCCGCACAAAGAACGGGCGTTTC
Source organism: Anaerolineae bacterium (assembly GCA_018648605.1). Taxonomy (GTDB): domain Bacteria; phylum Chloroflexota; class Anaerolineae; order Anaerolineales; family Villigracilaceae; genus Desulfolinea. The sequence continues at coordinate 30,419 of JABGQU010000011.1, forward strand.
TCGCTGCGCGATGCTGTGCCGCTGCGCAAGCTCAAAGAAGCCTTTGAAGCTGGCGATTGGTACAAATATCTAATTCCTGCTGCCGAATCTCTGGCAGATTGGCCCTCGGTCGAGTTAGACCCCGATCAAGTTGAAACCATCCGCCACGGGCATCGCATTCCAGCCGAAGCAGATAGCGATCCCGAGAATATGGTGCGCGGTGTGAGCGAAGCGGGCGAACTGATCGCATTGCTAAAACTCGAAGAAGGCGAAGACGGCTCTCCCGAGTGGCAGCCGAAGAAAGTTTTCTTCTCCTAAACTGAGAAAGATAGATCAAGTTTTCGTAGACCCGAAAGGTTTCAAAGGCGCTCTTATCAAAATTGCTCCTTATCTGCCGAGCATATTACTCAAAATATATGCCGCAGAAAATCTTTCGGGTCTCATTATTTTTTTTCTAACTTAATTTTCTACTATGCAGCATCTTCGCTCCCTTCAAGGCATTTCGCTTGGAAAAACCTGGCTCACCATTGGCGTTTTTGATGGTGTTCATCGTGGGCATCAGGAAATATTAAAAGCACTCACGGCAGGCGCAAAAGCAGCAAAGGCGTCTGCCGTTGTGCTTAGTTTTTATCCGCACCCTGCCGCAGTGTTGGGAAAACGCGAAAACCTGAAATACCTTTCTCCCCCCGACGAAAAAGCAGCCTTGCTCGCTAAATTCGGCGTGGATGCCCTGATCACACACCCCTTTGACCTGCAAATTTCTTCACTCTCTCCTGATGATTTCATGGGGAATATTCAGCGCCACCTAAGGCTTGAAAAACTGCTCGTCGGTTACGATTTTGCCTTGGGAAAAGGGCGCCAGGGCGATGCAGCCTATCTCAAAAAAATGGGATTAAGCGATGGTTATACTGTGCAGCGTTTCGACCCATTTCTGGACGCGGACGGGATCATCTCCTCCAGCCGTGTGCGGGATGCGCTCGCGGATGGGAACGTGCTTGCCGCCCAGCAGCTTTTGGGGCATCCCTATGCTTTGAGTGGCTCCGTCATCCACGGCGACGGGCGTGGGCGCAAGATCAACATCCCCACCGCAAATATCGACCTGCCGCGAGAAAAGGCTATTCCTGCAAATGGCGTCTACGCCTGCCGGGTTTATGTCGATGGCGTCAAATATCCCGCCGTCACAAATGTCGGTATCCGCCCAACCTTTACGCCCGACAAAGCCGAAGCCAATATTGAAGCGCATCTACTCGATTTTGATCGTGATCTCTACGAGAAAGAATTACGCCTTGAATTCATCGACCACCTGCGCCCGGAGAAAAAATTTAATGGCGTTGACGAGTTGCTTGCCCAAATTGGTGTAGATATAAAAAAAGCCAGAGAAATTCTGGCTTAGTTGTGAGACGTGCGTTGCATCTGCTTTTTGATGCATTGCACGTCTCGTAATTGCATAACTCGACCTACAACGTACTGCAAAAGTGCAATGCAGGTCTTTTCACTTAGACTGGGGGCGCTTATTTTGTCGTGATTTTCTCCAAAAATATCTGCCAGTCTTCTTTGTTTACCATCCCTGCAGAAACAGGGATCTTCTTGCGAGTATCATCCTGCATGACAAACAATTTTTTACCATCCAGTTCAATATCTTTGAGAGAACTGAAATCGTAAACAGTTTTTGCTGGTCCAAGAATAGCGTGTAGGGTCAGGCTGTTTTCATCGTATTCAAAATATGTTCTCGTAAGCGTCAGTACCCCAAACAAAAGCATCACAAATCCAACCGTGAGCGGTGTGGATGTTTGGCCTCCCTCCAGGGCAATTACAAAATAAAGGCAAGCAAATAAAAGCCCCAATACGATAAAAATAACGCCGACCGATTTCTTATACTTTACTGTCATATTCTACTCCTTGTGATGATTTGAATTGCTTTTTATCCTGACAGAGGGTCAGGTAATTCACTTTATGTTTCTTTGATTGAAGTCTCTACTCGCAAAGGCGAACTAACCCTCCCCCAAACTCGACCCGCCATCAGCGCCCCCGCAAAACCAGCGCCCATCCCGGCGACGATACCCGCGATCATCCCCCAAGTCTGGCCAGATTCTATCCCCACCACGTGCCCGGCATAGCCGCCAGCCCAGCGCCCTAACCAGATGGCTGCGCCCATTGTCAATGCGAGCCCGAGCAGGTCGAGGAAGGTGTTGCGGACAACTGCTTCCTTGCTGCGCCATTGCTTTTCTCCGGTTCCTGAGCTTGTCGAAGGATTTCCCAATTGCGGTGGATGGTAAAAAAGATTGCGGCTCCGATGCTGATGGTGAGAATCACAATAGAGAAGGCGCTTGAAGAATTTGGGTACAGAAACAACGTAACGAGAAGTGTGATGAGTAATAAAATTGATATAACGGGCATAAACCTTTGAAGAGTTTTGAGCATAGATGTTTCCCTGTCTATGAATGTTGCCTAAAACCTTGTTTGGCAATCAGCGCCCCCACAAACCTAACATCCCTTCTTTACTCATCGCCTAAATCAATATCTATGCGGTGGAAAATTTGTTCAGATCCGGTCTCAATATGATCCCAATATCCAGCTTGAGTATCTCGCTGAATTTCAAAATCGCCTTTGATATGGGAAACATGGTCATGACCGTAGAGATCTGTAGAAATAACTATTTCTAACTCGCTGCCAGATGGCGCTCTTAGTGAATATGTCTGTAAATCGAGAATACCGTCTTTGATAGTGCCAACATATTCCCTTGACCCCTCCCACTCTAACTCCGTCAAAGTGCTATGATGACATTCCTGATTAGTAAGCGTAAACCAAATTTGATTACCTTCTACATAGTAACGTCCATAAGCCAAACGTCGTTGATATAAAGTGCCAGCAATGTAAAAATTGCCAACGCCTCCTCGATAAATCCCATCTTCAATTGGCTTACCCAAAGCATTGTAACGGTTGAAAAAAATCAGGTCATTCACGAACTCAGACCTAAAGTAATCCGATTCTTTAATATCTTCAAAATCTAGATAGGTGCCTATGACCAAACCATCGTCATAGAATCTGAGGAGGGTATGGACATAATGCACAATACCAGTATTTGACTCAGTCCATTGAGAAGCTTCCGAACTGTGGAGATATAAACCGTTCAAGCCGCTTGACCCACCTGTAATTTGATGCGCAATCAACGGTGTTGGTGCTGGCTCTATTGGATACGCCATGACTGTTTGTGTGGCAGATGGTCCGCTTGGTACGCCCACTTGTATATTTTTTTCAGGACCACAAATTGTTCCTTTTATTAAATGGGAATCCCAGATAAGAGTGCCGCATTCCTGTAACCAGAGGTAATAGGTCCCGTAGTCAAAATACATGTCTCGGATGTGTAGGCTCTCTTCTGGCTTTAGTTGTTTGAACAGCCCAAGTTGGTCTCGTGTAAAAATGTATGTCCTCAGACCAATCGAAGGATCGCCGAACCAAACTCTGCAATAGGAGGTGTCCGTGTTGTTATAAACAGTGATGTTTGTTGTCCCTTGCGCTGACGTATATCCAGATGGTCTCAAGACACTACTTACACAACATAATCCTGCAAATAGGAGAGCAGAAAGGGCAAATGTTATAGTCTTTTTGGCATTTAACTTTGTTTCCATAATATTTATTCTCCGCTTGATGCAGATGTTAAATCAGTATAAAAATGATTTGAGTTTGTATGTGTCAGATGTTCGATTTTACAGAAAAGAAATCCTGCAGCCAATGAAGTTGAAAACACCTAATTAGTATCCAGCAAGGAGTTGGTCTCATACGTTCTTTCCGTTTCATCTATGCTACTCTTATAGGCTCGCTGACCTCATCCAAACCCGATCTGTAATCAAGACTCAGGCAAATCCGATCTCCATACCCAGCCGTCTGCCTGTCCAACGCCCCGACCTGATAGCGAGGCTCATCGTCAGCATAAGTATAAGACCGAGTAAGTTGGTTAAGGTGTTGTGTACGAATTGGGCGTTGGTTGACACATCGTTTTGTTGGTTTCCCAATTGCTTTTTTATAGTGAAAGCGATAGTTGTGCTTATGAGTAATATGCATGAATTATGCGTTATGGACTCGACGCACACCTCACGCCAGACCAGTAATCTGTATAATCCGATGTAACGGGTTCTCTTCTGTATGTTTTTATATTAATAGGACTATTGCCAGCAGATCCACCACGTTGAAGCCGACTGCATTTTTCATCCCCAATCCCTATTGGGTTTTCAATACTGTCGCCGAGTTGTGAGTAAAAATCCTCTATATAGCAATCTTGAACCCATTCACTAACATTTCCTGCCATATCATAAGCACCATAAGGGCTTACGCCTTTGGGATAATTCCCAATAGACAGAATGTGTCCTTCAAAACAGACTACCCCATTTTCTGAGCGTAGACCGTAATTCGCATAGGAACAATCGGTTTCTTCGCCCCAAGGATAGGTGCGTCCATCTGTTCCACGGGCAGCTTTTTCCCATTCAGCCTCGGTTGGTAAACGCGCTCCACGCCATTCGCAATAAGTCTTTGCATCATTCCAAGAGAGGTACATCACAGGGGATGTATCAAAAACATCCATGCTGATGTAAATATCATTCACTGCTTTTTCTTCTCTTGCGAGCGGAGAGCACGCTCCCGTATCTACACAGGCCTGATACTCGGCATTCGTTGCTTCGAAGCGATCAATATAAAAATCCCCAAGCATCACGATATGTGGTGGAGCTGCATTTTCCCCGTTCACTGCAACCTGATCTTCATCTATGCCCATAAGAAATTTTCCTTCGGGAACGAAGATCATTTGAATACCAAAGTCATCGACTCTTGTTTCGTAGGAAATGGAACTATCTTGGATTGAATCACAGCCTATTAAACCAATAAGGAATAAAATCACTACATAACTTTTATAAATGGATTTGGTCATTTGTAACTCCATTGTAAGGTGAATTATTGGCAATCGGATAAGAGTTCTTTGATCTCAATAATCTTTTCGATTTCCCAGTTGCGGTGGATAGTGTAAATGATTGCAGTCCCAATGCTGATAGTGAGAATAATTGTTGAAGTAGATTGCGAAGAAGCAGAATAAAAAACTAGGGCAAAAAGTAGTATGGTAAGCAGTAAGATTGAGATGGCACTTGAAGCGTTATTTTGAATTTTGAACATTGTCGAGTATCCCACTATTATCGTTTAATAATAAACCAGTCGCCAGGACCGCGCCACCGCACTTCCCTGAACTGGTGACTCAAACTTTTCTTTTTAAGTAGAAGAGCAAAAACATCGGCTGCTGGGTAGCCTGCAGGTCCTCCTGCAAAAAGGAAGCCCTGCAGATTTAGTTCTTGGAGTGTTTTTATTACTTCACCCTCATCGGTACATTTTATCTGCCAAATTAGTTCGCTTCCATACGCCATTTGGAATGCCCCCAATTCCTTTATGACATTGATGACCTCACTAGATACATCATCCAGATATATCTTTTTACCGGCAATGTTTGCGACAATGTTTTTAGGATCGCTAGTTTGATTCATCGGATTACCTCAACAATAATTTGTTGTTTTTTAAACATTGTTTTCTCCTGTATAAATAGTTACTTGCAGGCAAGATAGACCAGGCTACTTCATGTTATCCGTTATCAAATCAACTAATTCATCATATTCAGACATTTTATTCGAGATAAAAATTTCATTTCCGCCGGTTATTTTAAATACTCGCTGTTGTGCCTTTCCTGTTGGTTTTATGGCAATAGACGTCCCATAACCGAAATAGGTACCATTAAGGGTTTTCTTATCCGATGTGCTTAAGAGAGTGTCTGAAAACTAGTCAAAATTCAGATAGTCGGGCAAACTTGCGGGA